>CALAPG010000289.1 GCA_937889485.1 uncultured Moraxella sp.
GAGCAGTGGACTTTTAATCCATTGGTCCCGCGTTCGAGTCGCGGACGATCCACCAAATTCAAAAAACCCTTATCATTTTGATGAGGGTTTTTTATTGCCCAAAAGCTACCGCGTCATAACTCTCCAAAAACCTCAGTGTTTATCGTTTTTTCCCCAGCTCTCATATAAAAAAGCCAAGCCCCTGTAGGACTTGGCTGGATACTGTGAGCAATTATTTGTATAGCTTTATAGCGCTTATTTTTGGTAAGGATAGTTAGGAGAGGTACTTAGTACATAGCCTGTTGCGCCGCCTGCGGCTGCGCCAATTGCGGCAGCTTTGCCGATGTCGTTACGGTCGCCATCAGATTTTGCAAGCGCACCCAATGCTGCCCCTGCCACAGCGCCTTGCACAGCAGCACGCCCTGAGCCATTGGTGGCGTTATAGCCGTTGGTGGTAGTGCAAGCGGTCATGGCAGCGGCGCTGGCAAGTGTTGCGGCAATGGTTAATAATTTGATGGCTTTCATAAGTGTCTCCAAGTGAACGTGGACGAGCCTAGACTAGACTAGACTAGACTAGACTAGACTAGGGCTCATTCTGCTATGATAACGCAAAATTTGAGCAAAAATGTTAAAAATCCACAGAAATTTATACCTGTTTTGTAATTAATATTACGGGTCGTGTTCTAGGCATTAGGACTGATAGCTCAACTACCCTCTTTTTGGGTAATTAACTGCAAAAACTGGGCTTCATCCATGATATTAATCGCCAGTTTTTCTGCTTGTGCCCGTTTGCTGCCTGCTTTTTCACCCGCTAGTAACACGCTGGTTTTGGCAGAGATACTGCCTGATACTTTGGCGCCCAGTGCTTGTAGCTTGGCTTTGGCTTCATCTCGACCCATGCTGCTAAGTGTGCCTGTAATCACCCAGCTTTGCCCTTTGAGTGGTTGTTCACTGGCAGCTATTTGGCTCACGGGCTGCCACTGTACACCCGCCTCTAACAGGCGCTCAATCACTTCTATATTGTGCTTGGCACGGAAAAATTCAAAAATTGAGTCTGCGGTTTTTGCGCCCACATCGGGTGTTTGCTGCAGGGCGTCAATGCTGGCAGTCATCAAGGGGGTTAGGTCGCCAAATTGCGTGGCTAGGTTTTGGGCAGTGCTTTCACCTACCCCACCAATCCCTAAGGCAAAGATAAAGCGTGGTAATGTGGTTTTTTTGCTGGTTTCAATCGCACCAAGTAGGTTATCGACGGATTTTTCACCCAATTTTTCAAGATTAAGTAGCGCGTCACGGTGTTGGTGAAGCTGATAGATATCGGCAACGTTTTTGACCATGCCCTGCTCAAAAAAACTAATCAGCCAGCGCTCGCCTAGCCCGTCAATGTCCATCGCTTTGCGGCTAACAAAATGTATGAGTGCCTCTTGCTGCTGGGCTGGACAAAATAATCCGCCTGTGCAGCGCGCCAATGCTTCGCCTTCAGGGAGTATCACGGGTGAGTCGCATACAGGGCAGTGGCTGGGTAGGTGTACGGTTTTGGCGCTGGCAGGGCGCTCATCTGCCCAAACTCTGGTGACTTTGGGTATCACGTCCCCTGCCCGATGTACGCTGACCATGTCACCTTCGTGGACATCAAGCCGCTGTATCTCGCCGATGTTGTGCAAGGTGACGTTACTCACGGTCACACCGCCCACATTGACGGGTTCAAGTTTGCCCACGGGGGTTAGCTGCCCTGTTCGACCTACTTGCCATTCTACACTATTGAGCCGTGTCATGACGGTTTCTGCGGGAAACTTATACGCGGTTGCCCAGCGCGGTTCACGGCTTAAAAAGCCTAACTGCGCTTGTAAGGCAAGGTCGTTGACTTTGATGACGATGCCATCAATCTCAAATGGCAAGGTGGCGCGTGTTTCGATGATAGATTGGTAATAGGCTTGTAGCTCTGCTGCAGTATTTACAAGTTTTATATCGCTCACGGTGAAGCCTAACTGCTTTAGCCACTGTAGCGCCGCAGATTGGGTAGTGATGCGAGTTGGTAACCCTTGATTGACCGAATAGCCATAAAATGCCAGTGGGCGACTTTTGGCGATAGTAGGGTCTAGCTGGCGTAGGCTACCTGCCGCAGCGTTACGCGGGTTGGCAAAGATTTTTTCGCCTTTTTGTTGGGCGTCACGGTTGAGTCTAGCAAACCCTGCTTTGGGCATCAGCACCTCGCCGCGCACTTCAAGTATGGGGGTATCTGTTGGCAAAGATAGTGGCAAGTTGCGTATGGTACGCACGTTTTGGGTGATGTCCTCGCCTGTCTGCCCATCGCCTCGCGTCACCGCTTGCACAAGCTGACCTGCTTCATAGATCAGTGACACTGCCAGCCCGTCAAGTTTGAGTTCCACTTCGTATTCTGGGTTTTGCTGGCTGACGGCAAGGCGGTCATTGACCTTTCGCATAAAATTTTGTAAATCTGCAAAATTAAATAAATTACCCAAAGATAACATCGGTATCTGGTGGGTGACTTGGCTAAAAGCGGCTAATGGCTTATCTCCCACTTGCCCTGTTGGGCTATCAGGCTGCACCAAATCTGGGTGACTGGTTTCTAATGCAACCAACTGCTGACGAAGTTGGTCGTATTCGCTGTCTTCTAGCACGGGATTGTCCAGCACATAATAGGCGTGGTTGTGAGCTTTGAGCTGAGTAATCAGCCTGCGCATGGCTGCGATAATTTCAGATGGGTTCATAGTCATCAAACAAAAAATTATTGATATAAAAAGGATATAGCCCCTATTTTACAACAAAATCAAGCATGAATTTGCCCGTTTTTATTGTAAACAGCTCACGACAAGCCCCTTAACAGCCCGTATTTACCACATCACGCTTGGGCTGTTATATGGGTATTAGGTCAAGTTTGTTTGCTTTTGCCTAAATACAGACTCAAAAAATAGCTCAAAAAAAAGGCACCCGTGATGCGTGCCTTTTTTTAGGAATGATTTTGTATAAATGATGTTGGGTGCGTGCTTGGGTATGACGGCTGACTATTTGCCAAAATTAACAGCAAGCTCGCGCATGGCTTGGGTATTTTCTTTATTGATTGGCTCGCCTGTGTCGTCATATACCGTGGCATTTAGGTCATGCGCGAGTAACCCTGCAATACTCATCATGCTATCAAACCCTTGCACCGCGCGCGGATGCGGCAGTGACAAAAACAGTACCAAGCCATTCATATTTTGGGTAGGCAAGCGGTTGAGGTCAAACGGAGAAATACCGTCGTTATCAATCATCATCATGCTAAACCATAACATGCCTGTGCCGTCTTTATTTTCGTAACGATGAAACATGTTCATCGCGCCAAATTTTAAGCCGTATTTGTCAATCAAATCAAGTAAATAAGACCCTTGAATACTGGCAAATTGTTGGTTAGGGAAAATACTTATATTGACGTTTTGAATGGCGTTATTGAGTGGGCTATTTTGCTCTTGGTCAATCTGTGCTTGGATATGGGTGTCCAAAATTGGGCTGTTATCATTAAAGACGTCATTTTTTAGTTGGTTTTCATCAAAGGTATGCACCACAGGGGTGATGGTTTCTGTGGCATTGGCTAGTAAGCTAAAGGCATCGTCGTCATTGTCAACAAATGACTTGGTCTGGGCAAGTAGCTGGTCATGGTGCTGACTGGTTTGCGCAGGCAAGGATGGCGCGGTAAGGTCAAGCTCGGTATTGTCGGCGCTAAGTTTGACTTCCCCTCGTGGGTTATCTGGGGTTATTTCCGCTTTAAACACCCCACTGTCTTCGGGCTTGGGGCGCTCATGGCGCGGCAAAATAGGCAAGCCATCTTTGTCGTGTTCGATTGCTTGGGTGGCTAGCAGTGCCTTGTTTTTTTGACGGATTGACTTTACCAAAATGTAAAGCCCCCAAACGATCGCCACGACCGCAAGTACGATTAAAATGAGTTGAGTGGTAGACATAAACAACGACCTTTGTTAAAGACAATCATGACCCTGTTTTGGGTACAATCTGCTTTGTATCAATATTTTTGTCGTTATACTATCATGACTTCATAAAATCATCTAGAAAAAACCCGCGGTGGCTTGACTTTTTGCGGGCTATTTTTGTCAAAAATCCAAGTACTTATAGCAAATACGCCTCAACTTCTGTCATATCCACACTCACAAGCTTTGAGATACCTGCTGTTGGCATGGTGACGCCTTTGAGCTCATCGGCAATTTGCATGGCAAGTTTGTTGTGGCTGATAAAAATAAATTGCACGTCTTTGGCAAGCTGTTGTATGAGGCGGGTAAAGCGCGCCACGTTAGCGTCATCGAGTGGGGCATCCACTTCATCCAGCACACAAAATGGGGCGGGCTGTTGCTGAAAAATCGCAAAAATCAAACTCAGCGCGGTTAGGGTTTTTTCGCCGCCTGATAATAGTGCAAGTCGGCTGTTTTTCTTGCCTTTGGGCTGTGCCATGAGTTCAAGTCCCGCCTGCCAGCCTTTGCCCTCATTATCTGCCAACACTAGTTGGGCTTGTCCACCGCCAAATACTTGGGTAAACAGATTGTTTAGCGCCACGTTAACTTGGTCTAGCATTGCCATAAATAGCTGCTTGGTTTGTTGGTCGATGTGCTTGATGGCTTGCTGTAATTTTTCGCTGCTGGCGGTTAAGTCATTAATTTGGGTAGTCAATGGCTGTAATCGTTCATTGACTTGTGCCAGTTCTAGGACGGCGGCATGGTTGACCGCACCCAGTGCGCTCAGCTGATTTTTTAATGTTTCACGCTGTTTTTCGCTGTTTTTTCGCTGCGTATCAGATAGCGCGATGAGCGGCTCATTGTCATTTGGCACCGATAGCTCATAATGGGCAAATTGTGCGCCGATTAATTGCTGATTTTGCTGCGCCAATGCCAGTGCAGTATAGGCAGTGTGGCTTTGCTGTTGTAGTTGTTCGTACTGCTGGGCGGCTTGCTGCTGGGCTTGCCAAATACTTTGAGCGGTGCTCTCTAAATGGCTAAGCGCGTCGCTTAGCTGTTGGTGTTTGTGATTGGATTCATCAAGCTGTGCCTGTTGGTGTGCTAGCTGCTGTTGTAGTTTGGGTAGCTGCTTGGCTTGGGTTTCAATTTTTTGTTGAAGCTGGGTATATTCGCTTTGTAGCCGTGTTTGGTCTTGTTCAGCTTTGGTAAGCTGTTGGCTACTTGCAGTTATTTGCAGTTGGGCGGTGGCGATTGTTTGGTGTATGCGCTGCTGCTGCTGCTGCCATGTTTGCTGTTGTAGGCTCTGCTGGGATAGCTTGTCATCAAGCGCTTGCCGCTCTTTGATGTGCTGCTGCAAGGTGGGCTGCAGTGTGCTGAGTGCGTGGGTTAACGCGGTTAAATGAGTGTGTTCTTTGTCAAGCAGTTCATCCACCCCCACTCGGGTGTGAGTGAGGCTGCTGGCTTGGGCGTCTAAGCGCTGTTTATCTTGCTGCAATTGGTCAAACGCGGCTTGGTAGCGATGGGTGTAGTGGCGTTGGTCAGTTTGGCATTGCTGCTGCTGCTGGGTAAGGATCAATAGCTGTTGGCGGGCAGCTTGGTCTTGCGCTTGCCATTCTTGGAGGCTGATTGTTGCTTCTTGCAGGGCGTTGTTGAGCCGTTGTAACTGCGGCTGCTGCTGAAGCATTGCCTCAGTGATTTCTTCAATACGCCGTTCGTGGCTAAACTGCTGGCGTAGTGGTGTGGTTTTGTTAATTGTCTGTTGCAGCATGGTGGTGATATTCACCCATAATTGGTGATTGACCAAAATCAGCTGCTCGTCCATGCTTTGCAGCAATAGCCAATGCCCCTTTGGTAGATCAGCCAGCTTGGCGCTAAGCGTGGCAGACATCAATGATACAGGCTGTGGGTTTAGCCATACTTGGGTAAATAAAGTTAACTTGGGGGCAGCTATCAGGGTTGATAGCGGCAACCATGTGGATAGGCTTTGTGTCAATAAAGCGGATGTCGGCGCGTTGGTGGTATTTTGTGGGTCGTCCAAAAATACGGCGGTGGGCATCAAATGTGGCAGCAGCGATGGCGCTTGCTTTGTTGGTGGCTGTTCTGTTTGCTGTTCTGTTTGCTGCGCTGTTTGGTGAGCGGTATGCCACGCGGCAAATTGGGTTGATAATAAATCAAATAACGGTGCAAATTTTTTACCCTGTTTGGTGAGCTGTAACTGGTCAATCAGTCGCGGCAGTTGTGACAGACCCTGCTGAGCCGCGCTGTTTGATGCTAGTAAGGATGGGCGTGCGGTGATCGCGGTTTGCTGGGCTAATAAGTTTTGTAGGGTGTGCTGCTCGGTTTGTAGGGCATGGTGCTGCTGTTCGGCTTGGCGCTGCTGACGGGTTAGGCTTTCCACTTCATCGGCTTGGTCGGCAAGCTGTTCTTGGCGTGCAAGGATACTTGCTTCAAGGTGGGTTATTTTATCTCCAAGACTGGCAAGCTGTTTGTCAAAATCTGCCATATCACTGGGCAAAAATGTTTGTTCAAATGCTGCTTTTGCGGTGTGCCAAGCCGCTAAATCACGCTGATGTTGCTGTTCACGTTGTTGTTCTTGTTGCTGCTGCTGCTCATGATGGCGGATGGTGCTTTGACTGACAGCCAGCTGTTTTTCGGTTTCAGTTTTTTGCTGATTGAGGGCGATTAACTGTTTGGCGATATGGTCGCGCTGTTGCTGGGTTTGTTGATGCACGTTTTGTAGTGCGTTAAGTTGTTGCTCAATCTGTGCTAGCTGCGCGGGCAATGGCGCAATCTGATGTTGGGCTTGCTGCTGCTGGGTATGTAAATCTTGTTGGTAATCGGCAAAGCGCTGCATCTCAAAGGCGAGTGTTTGGTGGCGCGCGCGGTCGTTATTTAGGTTTTGCTCGCTTTGCTTGAGTAAGCTTTGGGTTTCAAAATGCTGCTGCCACTGGCGCTGTACCAAGTGTTGCTGGGCTTGCAATTGCTGCTGCTGCTCGCTGATTTGTTGCTGAGTCTGTTGGTGCGCGTTATCAATTTCGGCAAGGTGCTGCTGTTTGGCTAGGACTTGTTGGCTGATGGCTTGGTAGTCATTGCGCAGTGCTTGCTGTTTTTGCTGCGCCTTTGCGTAGTCATCTAGCAAAAGCTGCTGTTGAATATTATCAAGCTGCTGCTGCCATGTTTGTGCTTGCTGGGCGGTTTTGGCTTGTTTTTCTAGGCGTTTTTGTTGGGCGGTTAATTCACTCACCATATCTTGTAGCCGCGCTAGATTGTCGTGCGCGGTGTCTAGCTGCTTTTGGGTGTCGCTGCGGCGACTTTGGTAGCGTGACACACCTGATGCCTCTTCAATAAATTCTCGAAGTTGCCAAGGATTAGCGTCAATAATACGCCCGATCATCCCCTGCTCAATCACGGCGTATGACCTTGCCCCAAGCCCTGTACCCAAAAACACATCTATCACATCACGGCGGCGTACTTTGGTACCATTGATAAAATAATCAGACTTGCCTTCTTTGTTGATTTGGCGGCGCACCGCCAATTCTTGGTATAAATTTAGCGCATGCAAAATACCCCGATTTTCCCCAGTTGCTTGGGTATGTTCAAACACCAATTCGACACTCGCCAAACTTTTTGGCGCTTTGTCCTGTGTCCCAGCAAAAATCACATCACTCATCGCCCCACCGCGTAGCTGTTTGGCAGAGGACTCACCAAGCACCCAGCGGATGGCGTCAATGACATTGGATTTGCCGCAGCCATTGGGACCTACAATGGCAGTAATGGTTTTGGAAAAATGAAAAGTGGTGGGATTGGCAAAAGATTTAAAGCCTGCAAGTTTGAGCTGTTTTAACCGCATGGTAGTTTATAAACTGGTCGAAAAAAGGGGTTATTTTAGCAAAAATTTGCCAGTTTTGCGATTGGATTTGCGCGCTAAGCTTTGCGTGTGTAGCGGCATGCTGACCACGGATTTTTGCGCGCGCCGTGCTATAATGGCGAAAATTTTACGTGAGTAATGCCATGACTATCCCCGTAGCCCACCCCAATATCCAAGCCGTCCGTCATTTTTTGCTTGATTTGCAACAGCGCATCTGTCACGCACTTGATACCCAAGAGGCAGAAGGCGGCATTGATGGCGGTAGCCAACAGCGCTTTGTTGCCGATGTTTGGGAAAGACCCATAGAACAAGGCGGTGGCGGTGGTCGCTCGTGCGTTTTGCAAGGCGGTGAAGTAATTGAAAAAGGCGGGGTGATGTTTAGCCATATTTTTATCAATCACCTACCCCCCACTGCCACCGCGCGCCATCCTGAGCTAGCGGGTCGGCAGGCGCAGGCGCTTGGTGTGTCATTGGTGATTCATCCCAAAAATCCCCATGTCCCCACCAGTCATGCCAATGTGCGTATGTTTATTGCAGAAAAAGAAGGCTATGAGCCCATTTGGTGGTTTGGTGGTGGTTTTGACTTAACGCCATTTTACCCAGTTATGGCAGATTGTGTTCATTGGCACCAAGTGGCAGACCGTCTATGCCAGCCGTTTGGGGCAGAGGTGTATCCAAAATTTAAACAATGGTGCGATGAGTATTTCTTTTTAACGCATCGCAATGAACAGCGCGGCATTGGCGGCTTATTTTATGATGATTTGAACACCTTAAGCGCAGGTTGGGATTTTGATAAGTGCTTTGCGTTTATGCAGGCGGTGGGCAATGGCTATCTGGATGGCATTGTACCAATTTTTGAAAAACGCAAAAACACTCCCTATACCCAAGCGCAGCGTAATTTTCAGCTGTATCGGCGGGGGCGCTACGTGGAGTATAATTTGGTGTACGACCGTGGTACTTTGTTTGGCTTACAATCTAACGGGCGTATTGAGTCGATTTTGGTGAGCCTGCCACCTCTCACAGGTTGGGAATATCGCTATGAGCCTGTGGCAGGAACGCCCGAGTTTGAACTAACAGACTTTTATCTAAAACCTAGGGATTGGCTCAATCTAAAGCAGCCTTAACCCAAGCCTTAATCCAAACAAAAGGGCACATTGATTGCCCTTTTGGGTACCATGCGATTAGCCCATCAAGTTTGGCTGCACAATTTCGATCCAGTAGCCATCGGGATCTTTGATAAAGGCAATGTTTTTCATGCTACCTTCTTCTGGGCGCTTTTTAAAGACCACATTGTTTTGGTCAAACCAAGCCACTGCCGCGCTCAAGTTTGGTACGCTAAAGCAAATATGCCCAAAACCTTGCGGCGCCTCGTTGCCATCATGGTAGTGAAAATTGGCGTCGTTTTCTGTGCCATAGTTATGGGTCAACTCCAAAATACCTGGGCGTGCAAAAGCAAATTCGGCGCGTTTGGCGTCATCAGTTGGCAAAGCGGCTTTTTCAGCGTCGGTCAGTTTTGCCAAAAAATACAAATCAAACTGGGCACTTGGGTATGGTTTGGTATGCAGCAGCGTCATACCCAAAATATTTTGATAAAACGCCAGTGACACTGCGGGATCTTTGACTCGCAGCATGGTATGGTTAAATACAAAATTTTGGGTGGCTTCATGGGTAGAAGTAGAAATAGGGGACATAACATTCCTTCAATCGCAAAAAATAACAAAAGCTGTCTGATTATCACGGTACGGTGTTACCCTAACCGCTTGCCAGCGCTAGACTTATTCAAAAAACTGGACGCGCCCTGTGTCTAGGTCATAAGTGGCGCCAACAATCAGCAAATTACCGCTATCCACCGCATCTTCCAAAATACGCGAACCATGTTTTAGTTGGCTCACCGACATGCGCACATTGGCTTTGATACCACGGCTAATAAGTTCATCGGCGTCAATATCTTCACCGTTGGCGGTATAAATTTCATGTAAGTTATAGACACTGGGGCGAATACGGTCAACAATGGAGCGCAAGTTGGGCGAAAATTGTTGGTCGGGGTTGATTAAAGTTTCCACGCAAGCGGTCACCGCGCCGCAATGAGAATGCCCAAGCACCACCACCAATTTGGTACCAAATTTTTCTGCAGCAAATTCCACCGACCCAATTTGCGAAGGCGCGACCACATTACCAGCTACCCGAATAACAAACAAGTCGCCTAACCCTTGGTCAAAAACAATTTCGGCAGGTACGCGTGCATCTGAGCAGCCCAAAATAATGGCAAAAGGGTCATGAATATGGGTTAACGCATTGGAGGCAAGCAGCGTGGACTGCGGATTTTTGAGGTTTTCCACAAACCGTGTGTTACCTTCTTTTAACATTTGTAGGGCTTGTTGGGCGGTTTCTGGGCGCGCAAGATGACTATGGGGCATGGCGAATTCCTTTTTCAAAAAATAGGGCTTTATCATAGCAG
>CALAPG010000290.1 GCA_937889485.1 uncultured Moraxella sp.
CTGCAGTCAATAACCTTGCTTTGATTCATTCTAAGTTCAAGCCGTTGTCCCACCCTTATCAAGTGTCAATTTATACCACGACCAGCCAGATGGTTACCACCGCAACCCGTGGCTCAAACGCTGCCGCCAAACTGGTGATGCTGCCGTTTGCTTTGGCCTTTGATGTCATCACCTTACCCATTCAGCTGGTGGCAGGGATATAGGTTTAGCGCTTGGCGTAGCCTTGGCGGTTTAGATAGGTCAATACATCAGGACGTACGGGTTTATCCAAATAACTTTCAATGGTTTGTACCCAATCTGCATGGCTTTGACCACGGGCTTGGTAATAATCCGCCACGGTTTGGTTATACGTGTCTAGCGCAGCTTTGTCCGCGGGCTGATAATGATTGGTAGAGAGTACCACAGCCATCGGCAATCGTGGACGCATGGCAGGGTCTTGGTCAGGATAGCCAAGCGCCATGCCAAACAGTGGCACTACCCCTTGCGGCAGGTTAAGGAGTGCGCCCATGCGGCTGATATCATTACGGATACTGCCTAGATACACACCGCCTAGCCCCATGCTCTCTGCGGCTAGCAGCAAGTTTTGCGCCATAATCGCACTATCAATCGCGCCCACTAGGGTGACTTCTGTCCAGTCAATTTGGGCAGTGGGGACAAGGGTTTGGTGACGGTGATTATCCATACAAAAAATCAGCAGTTCGGCGCAGCGCTCAACATACGGATGACCGTATTTTTCACCGTCTTTGGCTTGTTGGGCATCGGCGCAGATACGGCGAATATCAGCGCGAAGGGCTGGCTCAGTCACTCGAATGATACTGGCAGACTGCAAAAACCCTGATGATGACCCTGCCATCGCGGCTTGTATTAACAATTCAAAGGTTGTTGGGTCAATAGGCTGGTCGCGAAATTTGCGAATCGAGCGATGATTCAAGATAGTTTCAAGGGTGGCTTTGCTGTCAAACGTGGTTGTCATTGTTTGCCTTTCTTTGTTTATTGTGGGTGTTGTTCAATCAGTTTTTGTGCTTGCACAATGACAGGGGTGTCCACCATTTGACCATCAATGGCAAATGCGGCAAGCCCTGTGGCAGCGTAATGCGCCACCACTTTTTTGGCAAAGTCAAGCTGCTCGGCAGTTGGTTTGGCAAGCTCATTAACCACTGCCACTTGGTTGGGATGGATACATAGCATGCCAGAAAACCCCAAATCTCGCCACCCGATGACTTTTTTGGCAAGACCGTCATGGTCATTAAAGGGCGGATACACACATTCAATCGGCGGCTGTAGCTGATTGATGGCGCTATGTAGGCTCAGCTGATAGCGGATTTGGTTGGCAACCATTTCGCCTGCGCCACTTTGGGCTTGTACGCCCAGTTTTTGGCAGATATCCAAAAACCCAAAACTCAATGCCCTAAGACCTTGTGCACCAGCAATCTCTGCGATATTTGCCATACCCGTTGGGGTTTCGATGAGCGCAATCACTGGCTTGCCAAGGGTGTGGTGCACGCGCTCGATATCAAGCGCGTTTTGTACTTTGGGCAATACCACGCCAATGATGTTATCAACCGCGGCGCGTGGTAATGAGTGTATCAAATTGATATCAGTGAGCTGCTCGCTGCTAGTTGCGGCATTGATGCGTAGCCAAATGGGCTTGGCATCTGCACCATTAAGATAAGCCGCTACGTTTTGGCGTGACTGGGTTTTGACTGACTCACTCACCGCATCTTCTAAGTCAATAATCACGGCATCTGCCCCACGGGCAAACGCCTTTGCCACGCGCTCAATATTGATGGCAGGAACAAATAAATAACTCGATGCGGTGACTGTGTGGGCTGTGGCGGCGGTATTCATACAAAAACGTCCTTGTTTGGGCGGTTGGGCTGGGTATCAAAATACGGGGTATTAAAGCACAGTTAACTTGGTTTTATCACTATGACGAAACACCAAATTTAGCACAATCGCCACCAGTGTTGCCGTACCAATACCGCCTAAGTTAAATGCCCCAATATGCAAACTAAAATCGCCCGCCCCCATGATAATGGTGACTGCAGCAATGATTAAATTGCTATTTTTGCTAAAATCAATGTGGTTATCAAGCCAAATTTTGACCCCAGCAATGGTAATCAAGCCAAACACCACAATAGACGCACCGCCAAGCAATGGCGCAGGAATACTATGGATAATCGCACCAAATTTTGGTGACAGCCCAAGTAATACCGCTATCAATCCTGCCACCACAAAGATGGTGGTAGAATACACCTTGGTAACTGCCATCACCCCAATGTTTTCAGCGTAGGTTGTCACCCCTGTACCGCCCACACTCGATGACAGCGCGGTACACACACCATCAGCAAAAAAAGCCCGACCCATATACGGCGACACCGCTTGCCCTGTCATCGCTTCCACCGCTTTGATGTGACCCAAATTTTCAGCAATTAAAATAAAAGCCACGGGCGCAATCAAAATAATGGCATTGATATCAAAGGTTGGCTGATAAAACTGCGGCAAACCCACCCACGCCGCTTGCGCCACAGGGGCAAAATCAATGGGTTTGCCAAGACCCATGACATTGGTGAGTATAAAATACCCGATGTACGCCAGCACCAAACCCACCAATAGTAATAGACGGCGCAGCATACCACGCGCAAATACCGCTACCGCACTAATTGACAACACCGTCATCAGGGCAACCCAGCTATCAAATTGGCTGCCAGAGACGCCCTTGATGGTAACAGGGGCAAGATTAAGCCCGATAATCATCACAATCGCACCCGTGACCACAGGCGGCATGAGTTTTTCAATCCATGCCACGCCAGTTTTCATCACCAGCAAGCCCACCATGGCATAAAAAATACCACACACAAAAATACCGCCAAGCGCCACCGACAAGTTGGCATTAGCCCCACTGCCCATATAGGCAGTTGCGGTAATCACAGGCGCGATAAAGGCAAAACTTGAGCCCAAATAACTAGGCACTCGCCCACCCGTCAAAAAGAAAAACAGCACCGTACTCAGCCCTGCCATCAAAATGGCAAGGTTGGCATCAAATCCCATCAATAACGGCGCAAGCACGGTTGCCCCAAACATGGCAAACGCATGCTGCAAGCCAAGCAATAGGCTTTTATCGGCTGGCAGATACTCATGGATGCGCACGGGGTGATGGTCTAAATGCCCCTCATACCGTTGCCATTTGGGAAACCAACCATTCTCTTTTAGCGGTAACTTTTTTTGCAAATTTTTTGACATAACCGTGTTCTCATTTCAAAACTGGGCGAATTTTACACCTTATTTTTGTTTTGTCAAAAATCCTTGTGTTTTACAACAATTTTTGGCTACGTTAAGAAAAATTTACTAAACACGTGATTTTTGCATCACCCAATTTTTTGCCAAAGCAGGTAGTCTATCAATGGTAACGACCACTAGTTATTTAACATCGTTGACAATGTTTCTTTGACATTTTTAGACGTCATCTTAGTTCTACTGCTGCTGAGGTGCTGCTGTGCCATGGCTTTTTTGGCATCGGTCAGCGCATCCCAATGAGATAACCCTTGTAGTAGCCGCGAGGCCAACAGCGGATTGCGTTTATCCAAATCTTCCATTATCACAAGATACTGGCTTAAGCCCTGCGCTGTCCATAGCTTGCTGGGTTGTGACAACAAGCCGCTAAGTACCGCTCGTACTCGATTGGGGGTATTGATGTCAAAATCGGTATGACGCGTTAAGGCAAAAATATCAGCCACACTAGCATGAGGATTATGCGCTTGGACGCTAAACCATAAATCCATCACCAAGGCATCGCGGCTAAAACGCTCATAAAAATCTGCCAACCACTGATTCTTTGGTGGCAAATCATGTTCGAGCATCGCCGCTAATGCCCCCAAGCGCTCAGTCATACAACTGGCTTGTTGATACTGGGTCACCGCCCAGTTTTTTGCCTCACGGATACCTGCAGTCAATGCCATATCTAGCACCACATTGCGCCATGCACGCACGCCCATCGCCTCTGCCGTATCTTCATACGCGGTAATGGGTAATTTGGCATACGCGGTTTGCCAAATGTCGGTTAAGCCCAAGGCAATTTCCCGCTTGGTGGCTTGGCGACGTGCTTGCACATGGTCGGGGTCATACCCAACTTTGATAGCACTGCCAAGTTCACGCTCGCTTGGCATATCTAGCAGCCTTGCCGCTAGCATTGGATCAGTGTCTGCCAATGCCGCCAGACTGGCTTTTAGCGCCGCAATATAGGCTTGGCTGTCTTGATTTTGTAGCAAAATACGGTTGACCAAAATTTGCGCCGCCTGCCAGCGATTAAAGCCATTGGTTTCATATTGCATCAAAAACGCCAAGTCATCACTGCTGTAGTCAAAGTCAAGCTGCACAGGCGCAGAAAAATCACGTAGCAGCGACATCACAGGATTGACGGTAATAGCGTTAAACTCAAATGTTTGGCTTTGGGTGTCTAACATTACCAAATCTTCTTTAACCAAGGCACCATTATCACGGTCAAAAATCGCCAGTTTGACAGGAATCGGCAAGGCTTTGGGCGCAGGATATCCCGCAACTTGACGGGTTTTTTGGCTGAGGGTTAAGCGCAAAGTATCGCCGTCTTTTTCGTAATTACCTGATAAAGTAGGCGTCCCAGGTTGGGTGTACCAATCAATAAATTTTGCCACGTTGGGATCGGCAACACTCAACGCGGACAGCAAATCCTCCACTGTCACCGCTTGCCCATCATAACGGCGAAAGTATTCATCGGTGCCTTGGCGAAATTTGGCTTTACCCAACGTGTTGGCTATCATGCGCACGATTTCGGCGCCTTTTTCGTACACCGTGGCGGTGTAGAAGTTGTTAATCTCGACAAAATGGTCAGGGCGCGGTGGATGCGCAAGCGAGCTGGCATCTTCAGGAAACTGTGCCGCACGCAGCATTGCCACATCATCAATGCGCTGTACGGCAGGCGAATGCAGACTCTCAGAGAAGGATTGGTCACGAAATACGGTAAAGCCTTCTTTTAGGCACAGCTGAAACCAGTCACGGCAAGTGATACGGTTGCCTGTCCAATTATGAAAATACTCATGAGCAATCACCGATTTTACGCTAAAATTGCGTCTATCGGTGGTCGTCTCGGGACTTGATAACACACAAGCGGTGTTAAAGATATTAAGCCCTTTGTTTTCCATTGCCCCCATATTAAACTGGCTCACCGCCACAATCATATAGCGGTCAAGGTCATACGCGCGCCCGTAGTGAACTTCATCCCACGTCATCGAATCCTTGAGCGCTTGCATACCCACGTGGCATTGCTCAATATTCTCGGCTTTGGCGTATAATTCGAGCAGCACCTCGCGCCCTTCACAGGTGGTGAAATGGTCGCTCAATACGTCTAAGTCCGCCATGACACAGGCAAATAAATAGCTGGGTTTTTTGGTCGGGTCTTGCCACACCGCAAAATGACGGTCATTTGAAAGCTCACCTGTTTGCACCAAATTACCATTTGCCAAAAGCGTTGGGTATTTTTTATCCGCTTCAATACGCGTAGTAAAGGTGGCTAGTACATCGGGGCGGTCTGGGTAAAAGGTAATTTTGCGAAAGCCCTCTGGCTCACACTGGGTGACAAACATTTTGTCCGCGCCGTCACCTGCTTGGTATAAGCCCTCAAGGCTGGTGTTGGTCTGCGGCACGGTGGTGACCACAGTGGTGATTTGGCAATTATTGGGGGCATTGAAAATAGTTAAAGTTTCGTCATCGAGTTTGTAGGCGGACTCGCACAATGTTTTGCCATTTAGACAAATAGATTCTAACTGCAATTCTCGCCCAAATAGCACCAACTCGCCTTCGGTATTTCTAGTCATGTCAAGGTTTGCGGTGACGTTGGCATGGTCTTCAAACAGTGCAATGGTAAGCTCAATGTGATTAACGCTAAATACAGGCGGCGTATAGTCTTTTAAGTATATTTTGTTAGGCTGGTCTGCCGCGGTGCTGGGCAAGTGACTGGGCACGTCTGGCATTTGTGGGTTTAATAATTCTGGGTTTTTGGTAGATTGAGTGTCGGTGATATTGGTCATAAAAGCACGCTTATTTTGGTAAATTTTATCATTACAATGTGGTGTCCATATTATGCCACATTTCAAGATAATATTTGATAATCGTTGCAAACTTGCTAAAATCAATGACGCGCTTTGCGACGGTTGGTTGGCAACTCTTGCATGATTTTTGGTTTGCCTATACGCTGTTTATCATTCAGCAAATTTTTACCAAATCCATTGATAATACTAAAAAAATGGTGAAAACATGACCCCTATTTTAGACAATCTTTTTGATTTAAACTGGCAATTGATGTTTATTCACACTCTGCAATTGGTCGTGGCTTTTGTGCTAGTTTTGCCCATTGGTATTAACCGCGAAAGTAGCAAGCAAAGCATTGGGCTGCGCACATTTCCCTTGGTCAGCGTGGCAAGCTGCGGGTTTGCGTTACTGGGTTTTGATGTGCAGGGCGATGACGCCACGGCGATGGG
>CALAPG010000291.1 GCA_937889485.1 uncultured Moraxella sp.
GCGAACTGCGCCTCATGGGCCGTACCCATACAGCGGATGAGGCGCGGCACATTATCCTTCTCAGCAAAAAGGTGGGGTTTACACGTCTGTCCTGTGACCTTATCTATGGATATCCGACGCAGACGGCTGCAAGCGTCGAGGCATCCTTGACGGAACTCATGGCTCTGGGACCCAGCCATATTTCCATCTACGGGCTTTCCGTTGAACCGGGGACCGTCCTTTCCCATAATCTCCGACAAGGGCGCTGGATCCTTCCCACAGACGATGAGACGGGTAACATGTATGACCTCATCATGGACCGCCTCGTCAAGGGCGGCCTTGGCTTCCGGGTATGGAATTTCCGGGTCGGGGTTGGCGCAGGCGAAAATGACAGGTGCCTTGCCCATGGAACGGACCATGTCCTGCGTGAGCAGACCCTTCTTGGAAAGGCCAAGGAACATGTCTGCACCTTCCATGACTTCATGTAGCTGAGTCTGTGGAATATCTTGTACATAATGTTTTTTAGATTCGTCTAGCCCTTCACGTGACGTTGTGAGTAGACCACGAGAGTCAGCAACGGTGATGTTTTCTTTACGCGCACCTAATGCACAAAGTAAATTCAAGCAAGAAAGTGCGGCTGCGCCTGCACCTGAAGCAATAATTTTAATGTCTTCAATTTTCTTGCCTGTCAATTGTAGGGCATTGAGCAAGGCTGAACCAACAATGATACTGGTACCATGTTGGTCATCGTGAAACACAGGAATGTTCATGCGTTTGCGCAGTTCTTTTTCGATATAAAAACACTCTGGTGCTTTGATGTCTTCTAGGTTGATACCGCCAAATGTTGGCTCTAATGAGGCGATGGCTTCAATAAATTTGTCGGGATCGTTTTGGGCCACCTCGATGTCAAATACATCAATCCCAGCAAATTTTTTGAACAGGACGCCTTTGCCTTCCATAACAGGTTTTGATGCTAAAGGCCCAATGTTGCCAAGTCCTAGTACTGCTGTACCGTTGGTAACCACACCTACTAGGTTGCTACGCGCGGTATAAAGTGCCGCTTTTTTTGGGTCTTTTTCAATCTCAAGACAAGGAATAGCCACCCCTGGAGAATACGCTAATGCTAAGTCGCGTTGGTTTGCCAGCGCCTTGATTGGCGTGACTGAAATCTTGCCAGGGCGTGGGTTGGCGTGGTAATGCAAGGCGGCTTGCTCAAACTGTTCTTTATCGGTTGATGCGTTCTGGGACGATAGCTTATCCATAATATCCTTCATGAGATGTTAACAAGATTAAACTTTAGAATGGCGATTATTCTAGCACTATTAGCAAGATTGTGCATCGTTAAACGCCATTAAAATACGTTACGCATCAGTTCTCATTAAAATTAAGAGGAACAGCTCACGCAAATTTCGGGGTCTTGTGGCGCGGGCGGCTGGGTGTCGCTGGTGATGGCAAATTGGCTGGGTTCATAGGGGTTTTTTAGTAGCTCAAATAGCCGATTAACCTCACTCATATCATCTTGTTCTGCCAAATCGATTGCGCGCTGTGCCATACGGTTGCGTAGCACATAGATGGGGTTGTGGGTAGTCACTTGTTTGAGTGAATCCGCGCTTAGCTTGTCACGGTATTGCTCTATCCATGTTTGTAAAAGCGTGTTAGCATCAGCGTCTAATGCTGCATGTATTTTTGCGAGTAACGCCGCTTCATGTGCATAGCGGTTGCCCAACGGCTCGGCATCTGCCACAATCGCCACCAAGGCGCGTAAACTATTGGTAAAATCCAGCTTATGGGTCTGCATCATCTTGAGGTATTGCAGCGCAAAATCGCAATGTGACTCACTCACATCCAGCCCAAATTTTTGACACAACCCTTTTTGATAGTAGCCATAAAACTTTGTTTCAAAACTGTCTAAAATAGCGGTTAATGGCTCTCTAGTTAGGGCTTCGGGTGAATGGGCATGACTGAGTTTTTCGCCATTTAGCCGCAAAAATAGCGTTACCAAACGTGATAAATTCCATAAGGCAATCGTTGGCTGGTTTTGATAAACGTAACGCCCGTTATAGTCAGAGTGATTGTTTATCCACATGGGATTAAAGCACTCCATAAACCCATAAGGACCAAAATCAATGGTAGCCCCTGTGATAGATAAGTTATCCGTATTCATCACCCCATGCGCAAAACCCACTAATTGCCAATCAGCGATAGTTTTGGCTGTTTTATCAATAACTTGACATAAAAAATCTTGAATAGGGGTGTCGCTATGGTAGCAATCAGCAAAATAGGTCTTAATGACGTAATCGGTAAAATACTTGAATAAATCAGGGGCAAAGTTGGCAACCCATTCAAAATGCCCAAAGCGAATATGACAATCGGCAGTACGTAGTAGCGCCGCGCCACGCTCAAAGCGTTCACGGCGTACAGGGGTATCACTTACCACAAAACCTAGGGCATTACTTGAGGCAATCCTTAAACCTTGTAAAGCATGCCCTGCCAAATACTCGCGTACCACGCTACGAATGACCGCGCGCCCATCACCCATTCTTGAATAAGGGGTTAAGCCTGCACCTTTTAGGTGTAAATCGGTTAACTGACCCTCACGATCCACCACTTGGGCAAGTAATAATCCGCGCCCATCACCCAGCTGTCCTGCCCACTGCCCAAACTGGTGCCCTGCATACGCCATCGCCAGCGGCTCAAACCCCGTGGGTAGCAACTGCCCCCCCAAGATCTTGACCCAGTTTGTCATCAGATACGAATCATCTGCCCAACCAATTTGCTTGGCAACGTTGGGGTTAAAATGCCCCGCTTGTGGGTTGTCAAGCGCCATGGGTGGCTGCTTGTGATACAGTCTGGGGTCTAACTTTGCATAGCTATTATTAATTTTCATCATGTCAATACACCCTATCAGCCTGTTTCTTCTGTATAATTACGCATTACTTTAGCGCGTTTTTTTGCTGTCGTCTATTGACTGCGTGTAGCTGTTGCGATGCAAGTTCACCCTAAAGCGACTCTACCGCTCAGGAAATTGCCATGCCCTTATTAGACCTTAATCATCCAACCAACCAGTATTTGATTGCCGCAGGGTTTAATGCCGCCGAGATACAAAAATCGCCCACGTTGGTGATGCTGCTTAATCGATTTACGGGTACGCTAGAAGTTGATAGCACAAAACTGCCGCCTGCGGGTGGGGCAGCCACATATGGTAATACCATCCATATTGCCAAAGGCTATAAAAACTTTTTGAACATCGCGCATGAGCTTGCCCACGCCACAGGTGAATATCAGC
>CALAPG010000292.1 GCA_937889485.1 uncultured Moraxella sp.
AGAGTCTTTATTGCGAGAGCCACCTTGCCTAGCGTGACCCGTTACCAAGACGACAATGGCAACACCATCAATGGCAGCTACCTAGAATTAAAAAGAGAACAATATAGCCCCTCTGCCCCAATTGAGCAATCTGTCATTATTTATGGCGGCATTGGTGCCAAGCTAGATTGTACCCCATCTTGTAAGATTGCGGCAGGTGGCAAAGTCTTTACCATGACCAATCTCATAGAGGCGTTTATTACTGGCATAGATAAAGCGACAAATAAAGATTTTTATCAATTTATGACCAATGCAGGCGATGTTAACTTTCATTTACCTGTTAAAAACTCTCAAAATAGCCCCTTCATTGCCACGTTTCACGCTCGCAACTTTAACAAAACCAATATGCTTTTGCACAGTGAGCGTTCATTAACCGATGACGTCATAGCAGATCGCACAAATATATTGCCTAGCACAGTATTAAACCCCGTCAATGCCCAAACTTGCCAAGATCTTAAAGATAAAGCCTGTGGTGATATGACTTGTACACAAGCCAAAATAGCGCTAGTCAATTGTGGCAGAAAAGAACTTGACCAAAACGGTGATGGCACACCTTGTGACAGCATGTGTCGTTAAGGAGATATGATGGGGTTTCGATTTAGAAAGAGCGTAAAAATAATGCCAGGTGTGCGCCTTAATGTGAGCAAAACGGGGGCAAGTTTGTCTGTGGGTGGGCGCGGCGCTACCACTAATCTTAGCAAACGTGGAATCAAGTCTACTTTTGGTATACCAGGTTCTGGACTTTCTTACACCACCAAGACCACCCAATGGCGGCGCCCGCCTACATCTTGTGAGTCATTCTCTGATCAGCGCGCCCCGACCAATCCAAGCGCGGCTGTCCATCGGCTGTCTTTAGGGTTGGTTCTGGGGATTTTGTTGATGCCTTATATTTTTGCTTGGTTTACTTTGAGGCAAGGTTATACACCGCAAACCAGATTACTCAGTTTTTTATGGATGGGAATATTTTTATTGGCATTCGTTGCGCCCTAATAAAAAAGCGAACAACCTAGGCTATTCGCTTTTTTAGTCAAAAAATATTTGTACGATAATTTGACAGGTAAAAACCGTATGTTTATAAGGCAGTAGCGTATCAGTCTTGCACCTAACATGGTGCCGCTATTATTTTTCAAATACCTACCTAAGATGTTGGGTTATACTTTGGCAAAATGTTTGGTCAATACCTCAAGGCAGCGCGTGACTTTTGCAGGTTGCTGCTCACGGCGCGGTGTCACTGCATACAACATATAGCTTGGCAATTGATAACCAGGCAGCACTTCCACCAAATCGCCGTTGGCAAGCTCTTTTTGGATATCAAGCGACATAATACGCGCGATGCCATGCCCTTCTTTTGCCAACGTTGTTGCCAACATGATGTTGTTAGTCTGGATACGAGCTGACATACGCACGCGGGTTTTTTTGCCTGTTTCTATGTTGATCATATCGAGCTGGTTGGGATCTTTGAGCAGACTAACCCCAATCATGTTGAGCTTGGTGAGCTCTTTGGGCTCAGTGACTTTGTGTTGTTGGCGCAAATAATGCGGTGACGCGACCAACAACTGGCGCACCTCGGTGAGTGGAAACATGGATACGCTGTTGTCATTTTGGTTGGGCGACATACGAATTGCAATGTCAATGCGCTCCTCAATCATATCCACGTATTGATTGTCAGCTTCAAAGTGAATATTCAAATCATCGTGTGCTGAGATCCAGGTGGACAACGCGGGCAATATATGATTAACCCCAAGCTCAGGGGTAGTGGCAATACGTAAATTACCCGCCAGTTCGTCGCGTAGCTGATTAACCCGAATACGTCCCTGTTCTGCCGCAGCGACCACATCTTTGGCGCTTTCATAGAAGCTTGCACCCGCCTCTGTTAAGCTTAGTTTACGGGTAGAACGGTGCAATAATACCACACCCATATCATTTTCTAATGAACGGATTTGCTGGCTAACGGCGCTTGTTGTAATCCCCAGTTCCTTTGCCGCCCCACTAAACGAACCATGCCGTACCACACTTGCAAAAACTGCCATTCCTCTTAAATTATCAAGCATAATTCACCTAATTCTATGTCACATTTAAAATTGCACCATTATACGGCATCGCACCAATAATTTAAATGTTATTAGCCACCAATAAATCCATTTTTTTTGATAATTATCAATAATTTAATAGGAAGTTTAACCAATTTTGTGCACTGAAGTATTCGCCACGCATAGCGAATACCTAAATGATTTTTGAGCCGCGAAGCTCAAGAAACAAACAACCCGTTATGAAAGCAATTTTACCGAACTTAGACTGGCATTTTGCTGTAGCAACGCCTGTGTGACGGCTTGTTGTTCAAGCAAACTGGTCGCCTGCTGTATTGCAAGCTGTGCTCTTGCCTGCTGGCGTATTTCTGGCTGCTGCGCCAACAGCTCAGAAGAGGCGTCAGACGTGGCTAGCTCGATCTGAATCCCTGCAAACGATTGTGCCAATTTTTGGCAGAAATTTTGGAAGGTGGCAGTGTGACTAAGTATTGCCTCAGCGGTCAAAAATTGGCTATCGCCATGAATGTTGCCCATCATGATACCACGCTTGGCAAGTACCAATTCATCCTCAGCCAGCCAGCCTTGCTCACGCGCTTGATAGACCCAATAGTCCCATTTTTCTGGCGTCCACTCACCCGTGAGGTCTCTCGCCTGTGGCTGTAACAATGCCAAGGGCGACCCTTTAGGGGCTATCACCACTGGCAAATCATGGTCTTTATTGGCTAATGGCGGGACAGTGGCAACGACACTGGCTTGTTGAGCAGATGAAATAGCACTATTAACACCAACTGGCGCTTGTTGGCTGGCATCGCTCAGGTTGTCAGGTTGTAGGGCTTCAGGTGTGGCATCGCTCTCCACTAGCGGCGGCTGGGCGTCGTTTATGACTATTTCAGTAAGTGGCGGAGGCATTGCATCGCAAGGCACAGGCTCATTGGGTAAAGGCAAAGGCGCTAAGCTATGCGCTGCCTCATTTGCTGCTGCGGTTGTGTCTGGTAGTGGTACGCTAGGCACAGATGGCTCAAGCAAGTGATTGTCTACCACTACTTCAGGTTGCGGGGCTTGAGTTATGGGGATAGGCAGTTCATGGGTGTGTAGCGGTTTGAATGCCATCAAACGCAAAATACCCATCTCAAGTGCTTGCATAGGGGTGTTGGCAAGTGCCAAGTTTTCTCGGCTTTTGACCACAATGTCATAATATAGCTGCAGCAATTCGGCGGGCAACTGCTGGGCTAATTGCTGCAATGCTTGGTACTGCTGGCGATTGATTTGTAAATCAAAGTTGGGTATCGCCTGTAAAATCGCTAATTGGTGCAGCACCTCCGCCAGTCTATCAAACACGGCTTTGGCATCCACCACTTGCTCACGCAATAACTGTAGGGTATGGGCAATTTTTGCCGTATTACCTTCATAAATATTGAAAATAAGCGCAATAACATCGGCTTGATCAATCAGCCCTAACATTTGGCGAATGATGGTTTCTGTCACTTGACCGTTACCAAACGCAATGGCTTGGTCAGTCAAAGACAGCGCGTCTCGCACAGAACCTTTGGCACTACTCGCTAGCTGCCATAACGCATCTGACTCGTAGGGGATTTTTTCTTTGTCTAAGATAGTACCCAAATACTCAGCCAATGCCAACTCAGGTAATGGACGCAGTACAAATTGTAAGCAGCGCGAGATAATGGTAATTGGCAGTTTTTGCGGGTCTGTAGTAGCCAGCAAAAATTTGACATGGGCGGGGGGTTCTTCAAGGGTTTTTAACAACGCATTAAAACTGTGCGTAGACAGCATGTGTACTTCATCAATTAGATAAACTTTATACCGACCCTGTGTGGGGGCATACGGCACATTATCTAATAACTCGCGGGTATCTTCAACTTTGGTACGAGACGCCGCATCAATTTCTATGAGGTCAATAAAGCGCCCATTATCGATGCTTTGGCACACCGAACACATACCGCAAGGTTCGCTAGTAATGCCTGTCTCGCAATTGAGACACTTTGCCAAGATCCGCGCGATTGTGGTTTTGCCTACCCCACGCGTACCTGTAAACAAATAGGCATGGTGCAGGCGTTCATTGGTAATGGCATTAATGAGCGCCTTGGAAACGTGTGCCTGTCCCAACAATTCATGAAAGTTTTTTGGACGATATTTTCTTGCTAGGACTTGGTACATGTGCCCACTAAACGTTAATAAAAATGATAAAAAACCAATAACAACATCGCGTTACACTGCTTGGCTGTTTGCCTCAACCAAAGGCTGTAGCTCACCGTCTTGGAACATTTGATAGATAATATCACTGCCACCGATTAGCTCGCCTGCCACCCATAATTGAGGAAAAGTAGGCCAATTAGCAATTTTTGGCAAGGTTGCACGGATTTCTGGATTTTCAAGAAT
>CALAPG010000293.1 GCA_937889485.1 uncultured Moraxella sp.
GCTTTGCCTGTTGTCTTTTGTCTTTTTGCTCTTGTCCTAGCGCTTGGTTAATGCCAACAAACGGTTGGCAGTCAAGCCATGCAAGAATACCGACATAGCAATCATCACCACACAAATCACCCATATTTTGACCGCCTCATCCTGGCTAAAAACCCCTTTATTGGCAGCGTAAGACACGTAATAAAGTGTGCCAATACCTCGAATACCCAGTCCTGCGGTGACCCAGCGCTCATTTTTACTCATACCAAGCCGACTTAAGCCAAAATAACCAACAATAGGACGAACCAAAAATAAAAAAGCTAAACACACCACATACACTTGCCAACTCGGTGCGACATCGCTTGCAACCGCTTGCCCAACCAATAATCCTAAAAAAACCATCACCAAGGACATGAGCAGCCCTTCCATCTGCTCGGCAAAATCATGTAAGCCTTCATGGTATTGATGCTCGTGTTCTGAGCGGCGAAAAGTAAGCGCGGCAATAAACACCGCAATAAAACCATAACCGTGCACCATTTCAGTTAGACTATATGCCAATAACATTAGCGCCACCACCATGTAGCTTTGTTCAACCCGATCGGGCGCTGTTTTGCCAAATAGCCATTTTGCCAGTAGCTTGCCTACTGCCACACCCACGGCAAGCGCTGCCGCAATCCGCCACACCACATCATACCCCAACCAATGCAGCCAATCTTGCCACCCAAAATGTTGGTGTAGGCTTGCAGCGGTTGCCATTGCTAACGCCAGATACACAAAAGGAAACGCTAAGCCGTCATTGAGCCCCGCCTCTGACGTCAAGCTAAAGCGCGTGACATCTTCATCATCCTCTGAGTTGGGTGGCCCTACTTGGATACTCGCTGCTAATACAGGGTCTGTCGGTGCCAATACCGCGCCAAGCAAAATCGCCGCCGCTACACTCAGCCCAAAAATATAATGTCCCATAAATGCCAGCGCCGCCACCCCAACTGGCATGACTATCAGCAACAGGCGCATGGTTGGTTGCCAAGCTTTGATGCTAAGTGGGGTATCAAGCTTGATACCGCAGCCCACCAATGAAATCAGCACCACAATTTCGGTGACTTTTTCAATAGCGATGCCATAATTAAGCGGATGTACTTTGGGCAGATCACTCAAAAAGTACCCCACCACTGCACCAATGGTTAACTGAATCATGGGCAAAGAAATAGATAATTTGCGGGGTAATGTGGGATAAAAAGCCCCAATCACAAAAGCCACCCCCAAAAAAAGTAATATCAAACTGTAATGTTCAATCATATATCGCACCCGTCATAGCATGATCAGTAGCAATGATAGGGTTGTGGGTCATCCCTATCACCAAAGATGTTGCGTTCACCAAGCTTTGGCTTACACGTTACGACATCTTGACTTCCTCCCCTCCCTATCGTTCGGGGATTGCTTCTACAAGACGGTCAAGCC
>CALAPG010000294.1 GCA_937889485.1 uncultured Moraxella sp.
CCCGATGCCTTGATTATGTCGGATGCGGGGATGATTATGATGGTACGAGAAGCCTTCCCCGAGCAGGTCATTCATCTATCGGTGCAAGCCAATGCCGTTAACTGGGCAACCGTGAAGTTTTGGCAGCAAATGGGCGTGAGCCGCGTCATCTTGAGCCGTGAGTTATCGCTCAAAGAAATTGAGCAAATCATTGCTGAAGTGCCTGATATGGAAATTGAAGTGTTCGTCCATGGGGCATTGTGCGTGGCGTACTCAGGACGCTGTTTGCTGTCGGGCTATATCAACAAACGCGATGCCAACCAAGGCACGTGTACCAATGCTTGTCGTTGGTCATACAACACCTATAAAGCAGAAGAAAACGAAACAGGCGATATCGTACCTGTTCAGCCGATTGACAGCCCCGAAGTTTTTGTACCCAATCAAGCAGGCGAAAAAGATGCCATCCAAACTATCAACCTAAATGGTGATGTGGTGATGGGCGATGACTATGTGCAAGCGCCATCTGATGAGGTGGTGTTACTAGAAGAACAAGGTCGCCCTGGTGAGCTGATGGCGATGTATGAAGACGAACACGGCACTTATATCATGAATTCCAAAGACCTGCGCGCGGTGGAGCTAGTGCCAGAGCTAACCCAAATGGGCGTACATTCGCTGAAGATTGAAGGGCGCACCAAGTCGCATTATTATGTGGCGCGCACCGCCCAAGTGTATCGCCAAGCCATTGATGACGCGGCGGCAGGTAAACCATTTGATGCAGGCTTAATTACGGCACTTGATGGGCTTGCCAATCGCGGCTATACCGAAGGGTTTTTGCGCCGTCATGTCCATTCTGACTACCAAAACTACGAATATGGCTCATCCAAAACCGACTATCAGCAGTTTGTGGCAGAAGTCAGCGATATCACGCCTGAAGGGGATGTGATCCGTCGTCTCAATGACATTAAGAATCGCGTGCAGTCGGGTGAAGCCGACTTCGCTACGATGGCTCGCCTGCACTCCGTAGACTCCACTGCTACGCGCGGCGGCGATCTCGGCTTCATTCGCCATGCCGGTAGACATGATGAGGGGCTTGCCAGTTTGGGCTGCGTAGCGAATGAGGGGCAGGTCCACCAGCTCGAAGGACGCAATCTTGTAAGCCGGGCAATCAAGGGATTCCAGCAGCTCGACCGCGCTGACATCGAACGGGCTGCTG
>CALAPG010000295.1 GCA_937889485.1 uncultured Moraxella sp.
TTAACCCCCAAACCCATGAAAATTGGTTGGTGCTGATTTTTTGTCGTGTGCAGAGAAAAAATGGTAAAAATAAACCCATCAAGTGGGGAACTTGATGGGGGTGGGTAAGGCAGGTTTTTATTTATTTTTATTGTTACTTTCTTCTTCTTTGTGGGTCTTTGCTTAACTTGTTGTTAAGCCATTGCTGATATAGACAATGGCTTTTTTTAACGCCTTATGCAACGTTAATGGCTACATTTTATACGAATTATTCGGCAAGTGTATGAGCTCTTTGTTATGAAATGTTATTTTAGGTTGCATAATATGGTGATACGTAATTTGCCACGCCAAAGGCGCTAGCTGTGACGTATAACCCCATATATATCAAGTCATGCATAAAAAAAACGGCGAATTGAGCGCCGTTTTTTTATGTCGATATGTTGCTATTAGCGCGTGCGTGGGCAAACTTCGTTATCGTTAAAGAAGTAGCTGATTTCGCGGGCGGCAGATGTGGTTGAATCTGAACCATGTACCGCATTTTCGTCAATGCTGGTTGCAAAATCACGGCGAATGGTGCCTTCTGCCGCGTCTTTTGGGTTGGTGGCACCCATGATTTCACGGTGGTTAGCAACGGCGTTTTCACCTTCTAATACTGATACAACGACAGGACCTGAGGTCATGAACGATACCAAGTCATTGTAGAATGGGCGCTCTTTGTGTTCTGCGTAAAAACCGCCTGCTGTTTCGTTGTCTAGGTGTAGCATTTTTGCTGCAACTACTTTTAGACCTGCTTTTTCAAAACGGCTGTAGATGTCGCCAATGTGATTGCCCGCTACTGCGTCAGGTTTGATGATTGATAAGGTACGTTCAACTGCCATGATAAATTCCTTTCATAAAAAAGTGAATGATTAACTTACCCTTAACTTAAGAGTGTGCTCAACACGGGCGATTATCGCCATTGTTACTGAGCCATACCCTGTAACCAAGCTAGAGTTGCCTTCGCTGTTTATTATAATGATATTATGGCTAAAAACTAGCTTAATTGTTGATTAATGCGCTTAATTTATGGATTTTTTATCATAAACGGTTGGCTTAAATGGTGTGCTAATGTCAAGATAGGATGACGCTGTGGGTGCTTCACTTGTCTTTCAATGCGCATGTTGGGTGGTTATGATGGCTGCCGCTAGTAAGGCTAGGACTAGAGAAGTTGGGGTTGCCTTGTTAGTTTTAACCAATTTTATGCATTTTGACATTGCAAAATAATTTTTTTACGGTATTATAATCAACCTAGTTTTGACAATTTTTGTCCCCACGTTAGCTGGTGGCTGCGTTGTAAAAACAGTTTTTAGGGCCTATAGCTCAGTTGGTTAGAGCAGAGGACTCATAATCCTTTGGTCCACAGTTCAAGTCTGTGTGGGCCCACCATATTTAAGACGCCTTCTATATTGAAGGCGTTTTTTATGCTTCACGATTATTTATAGATAACTACCAACCCCCGCCTAGGCTGTTGTATAAGGCTATCAAGTTGAGGGCTTGCGCCAGTTCATTTTGTATCAATAATTGCTGATACTCTTGGGTGGTGAGGCGCGCTTTTGGCAGCGTATCAAAGGTTTGACGCCCATAATCATACAATTTTTTGGCGTGCTGGGTTTGTTGTTTTGCTTGTGCTACGGCGTTGCTAAGCTCTGTATGCTGACGGCGTAACGCACTACCTAGCTGGGCGCTATTGTCTACTTCAGCAAGCGCTGTGACTAAGGTTTTGTCGTAGTCTGCCATTGCCGCCTGCATACGCGCATCTGCTGCGTCAATATTGTATTGAATACGTCCGTTGGTAAATAGCGGCAAGGTGACAGAGGCGTTGATCAGCCCTGCGGTGATGCCACTACTATCTAAGCCATTGTTGCCAATTGTAATGCCACCATTGAGTGCCCCAAAGTTGATACCAAACCGTGGGTAACGGTCTGCCATGGCGCTGCCTGTTTGCGCGGCTAGCGCGTTGACTTGCGCTTGTCGAGCGCGTATATCTGGGCGATTGGTCAATAAATCACTGGGATAAAATCCGCTGGGTGCACTTGGCAGTTTGGCAAATATGTTGCTATTGCTAGCCGCTAGTTGAAATTGTTGTGGGCTTTTGCCACTAAGCACGGCGATTTGACGCACATAACTTTGGCGCTCAGCGTCTAGGCTTGCTTTTTTGGCTTTGATACCGTTTAGCTTAATGTCAATGTCATCCACGTCATAGCGTGTGGCTTGCCCCATATCAAACCGCGCTTTGGCATAGCGCCGCAAATCATTCAGTGCTATTTGGGTTTGCTGTAGTACCTGCGCTTCTTGCTCTTTACTACGTGCTTGAAAATACGCTTGGGCAATTTTGGCAGCCACCAGCATTTGTGCACCATGGATTTTTTCTTGGCTAGCCAAATAAGCATAGCCTGCGGCATCGGCATCGCTTTGTTTTTTTCCAAAAAAATCGGGCTCCCAGCTTGCCATTACCCCCAGTTGATAGACATGCCCATCTACATCAAACGCGGTGCCACCAAGCTCGCTACCCAATGTTCTTAATGGTTGGCGCACCCCATTTGGTAGTGGGTTATCCACTTGACTGTTGATCGCTGTCACATTGCCTGATGCGCCCACCATGATGCCTTTATTGGCATTGGCAAGCCCTGCAATAGCGGCCGCCTCTGCCACCCGCGCTTTGGCTTCTTTTATGTCAAAGGACTGCGATAGACCCTCATCAATGAGCGTACTCAGCGTGGTGTCATGAAAATTTTGCCACCATACACGAATATTGCTTTGTTGACCTACAGGCAAAATTTGGTCAAACGTTGACGGCATTGTCACTTGTGAGGGCGCTTTGACTGTGCTAGTTTGGCAGCCGCTTAGCGATGTCGTCAGCACACTTGAGCCGACCCAGAGTGGTAATAATACCCAATAAAAACGTGGTTGCATCAAAAATTCCTTAACTATAAATAGCATGATCGGTTTTTGGCATAGGTTTTTTAGCCTTGTTTATCCAGCATACTGCGAAAATGGCTGAGCGCGATGCCCATAAAGATTGTACCTATCACACTCATTTTGACCAAATACTGCCAAACTAGCGTGATATCCGCATTGCGAAATAGCACCGCATGACTAAACAGTGCATATTGGGTAACGGGAGAAAACTGTGAAATTTGCTGCACCCACGTGGGCATACTTTCAAACGGTGCATCCCCGCCTGATATCAACCGCAGTACCACATAGATAGGCAACGTCAATAGCCCAAACTGTGGCAAGGTGGGCGCTAATGTAGCAAGCAGCACTCCCATGGCAGCCGCCGAAAATAAAAAAATAGCCGTTCCCAGCATATAAAGTGCAATTGAGCCATTAATTTGTACCCCAAGCCAACCCTGCACCACAAAAATAAGCGACAAATACATACTCACCGCAATCACCACGCCATTACTTAGAATTTTTGACAGCGCAATTTGATTGGCAGACACGGGCATCACCAATAGATGCTCAATAGTGCCACGCTCTTTTTCTCGAATAATTGCCGCACCTACCAACAATACCGCCAACAAAAACGTAAAACCGACAATATTGGTAATGGCAAAAAACCATTGACTACTGGTATTGGGATTGAACCACACACTGGTCTGCACCTTGACAGGTAACTGACTTAAAGGGTTATCTTGCTTGAGGTAGCGATAACTTTCTTGGTTAAAAATCTCCTCAATATACACCATGCCCACCCCCGCTTGCGACACAGCGGTAGCATCAGCAGACAGTTGAATAGTGGGGTGCTTGCCATCGCGCACATCTTGCTCAAAATGCTCGGGAAACTCAATAGCAAAAATATACTGACCCTTATCAAGACCATGGTTGAGCGTGGCAGTATCGTCAATATACACAGGCGGCTGAAAGCTTGGCGGCTGCAACGTTGACACCAAGTAACGGCTCATCGCCGATTGGTCATGGTCAACCACCGCCACGGTGGCATTATTGACCTCGGTAGTGATACCCGTGGCAATAATATAAATTGCCCCCGAAAACAAAAACCCGATAATAAAAATAATCATCTTGTCACTAAACAGGCTTTGCAGCTCTTTTTGGCATAGCGTCAAGACATTTTTTATCCATTGCCACATTCGCTATTTCTCCTGTTTTTGTAAAATCACACTTGCCAAAGTCACATACACCACCCCAAAGCCCACAATAATCACATAATTAAGCATAAAATCACTGATATGCAGCCCCTTAGTAAATGCGCCCAAACTGATATATTGAAAATACGTGGCAGGAAAACTCATGCCCACCGTGTGACTAAAACCCGTAATAGAAGAAAGCGGATATAAAAATCCAGAAAAATTGAGCGCAGGTATCATAGAGGTCACAGCAGTGGCAAAAACTGCCGCCACTTGGGTACGCATCATTGAAGAAATAAATAGCCCGTAGCTGGTCGTGGTACATACCAAAATAAATGCCCCAAGACTTAGCCCAATAAAAGAACCCGTCACTGGCACACCAATCACCACAATGGCTATCCATACCAGCAATAAATAACTGATAAAAGCGGTGACAATATACGGAATTTGCTTGCCCAATAAATACTGTAGCGTTGAGGCAGGTGACGTGTACAAATTGGTAATAGAACCTAATTCTTTTTCACGCACCACGCCAAGCGCGGTCATCATAGCAGGAATCAAGATAAGCCCCAGCATAATCGTGCCAGGAATAATGGCATAAATACTAGCAAACCCTTGGTTATACAAAAAACGCGGCTCAATCAACATAACTGGGCGAGTGTCCAACGGTAGTCCCGTTTGGTGAATTTTTTGCTTGGCATAACCCAATAGTATCCCTTTGACAAACCCTTGGGTATTGTCCGCCACAAAAGGGGCACTACCATCAATATAAAACATGATTTCTGGATGGCGCTGGCTTTTCATATCCGCGGCAAAGTGCGCAGGTATCTCCAACACCACTTTGGCTTGCCCACTGGTAAGGCGCGCGTTGATTTGCGCCGTCGATTGCAGCGGCTCTACACCCGAAAAATACGGTGAGCCATCAAAATACTGCACCAACTCACGGCTTTCTTGGGACTGGTCGTGGTCTAACACTGCCATATTAAGATGGTTGATATCAAATGATACCGCGTACGCCACCGTGACCATCATCACAATCGGACCTAACAGCGCAAAAGACAGCCGTATTTTATCACGGCGCAGCTCTTTGCCCTCTCGGTGGGCAAACGCCAGTAGCAGCAATAACCATGCCCAAAACCCTGTTGCTTGATTAGGCTTACTTGGCTTGGCAGGCGCCACGGGTGGCTCAGTGATTAAGGGCTGGCTATCCGCGCTTGGGCTCACCGCTTTGGCATCCTCTGACACCGCTACCAAATACGCAATAAAAGCCGCTTCTAAGGTTGCGGCATTTTTTTGGGCTTGTAGCGTTCGCGGCTTGCCCACTGCCAACACATTGCCTTGGTGCATCAGCGAAATACGGTCGCAGCGTAGCGCCTCACTCATAAAATGGGTAGATACAAAAATCGTGATACGCTGCTCGCGTGATAGCGCCACCAGTTTTTTCCAAAACATATCACGCGCGGCAGGGTCAACCCCCGAAGTCGGTTCATCAAGTATCAATACTTGCGGTTGGTGCAAGCAAGCCGCCGCAAGCTGTAATCGTTGGCGTATCCCTAACGGCAAATCTTTGGGTAACGCGTCTGCTTCTTTTTGCAAATCAAACGTGATTAGGCTTTGCTCAATATAGCGGACTTGCTCATGCTTGGGAATACGATATAGCTTGGCGTGTAGTTGCAGATTGCCGCGCACGCTCAGCTCTTCATACAACGAAAACGCTTGCGACATATAACCCACTTTTAGCCGATTTTCGATACTACCTGCGGTAATAGGCTCACCCAACAAACTTGCCGTGCCTGCGCTTGCATCAAGCAGTCCAGTGAGCATCTTCATGGTAGTAGACTTGCCACAGCCATTGGAGCCCAAAAAACCAAAAATCTCCCCTTGAGCAATGCTAAAACTAACTTGATTGACCGCCACAAAATCACCAAAACGTTTGGTCAATCCCTGTGCTTCAATGGCGGGCGGCATGGTCAAATCGGGCACAAATTCAGGAACACTAAACTGACTGTCGCCTTTTTTGTCTATCGGTAAAATGTTGTTATAAGCTTCCTCTAAGTTTAACTGTCCTTGCTGGTCGTAAAGCTGGCTGGCGTACCTAGCCACCATCTGCTTGGTGGTGGTATGTACCAGTACCTCGCCATCGTTCATGACAATGGTGTATTCAAACTGCGCCGCCTCATCAATATAGGCAGTGGATACCATCACCGTCATATGCGGGTTTTCAAGGCGTAGCGCCGCTAGCAATTTCCAAAACTGCTGGCGTGACAACGGATCCACCCCCGTGGTTGGCTCATCAAGAATCAAAAAATCAGGGTCATGCACCAGCGCACAGCATAAACTAAGTTTTTGTTTCATCCCCCCTGAGAGTTTGCCAGCAGGACGGTCTTTAAACTTTAACAAATCAGTCGCCGCCAATAGTCGCTCAATACGGGCTTGGCGTGCAGTTTTGGCAAGACTAAACAGTCTGGCGTGAAAATCGATGTTTTCTAGTACCGATAGCGTTGGATAAAGATTGTGCCCCAATCCTTGTGGCATAAAGGCAATCTTATGCAATAAATAATTACGCTCGCGTCTGTTGTTGATCGCTTTGCCCAATACTTGAATGTCGCCCGTCTGTAACTTTTTCATCCCTGCAAGCAGGCTCATCAAAGTAGACTTGCCCACCCCATCGGGTCCCACAAGCCCAATGGTGCTACCCCGTGGCAAGGTGAGATTGATGGATTTGAGTGCAAGCGTGTTTGGGTCATAGCGATGGCTTACCGCCGTTATCACCACCGCTGCCTCTGTATCGGCTAACGTGGTGGCATTGGGCAAAGTAGCGCTCGAGATAGCAGCCTGTTGGCTATCGGGTACTGGGTGCTGGGACATCATCAAAATCCTTGTCTAATGTCCTGTGGATGCCGCAACGGATGCCATAATGGCAGTGCTAGCAGGTTTGATCGGTTGACTTGGCGCCACTGGCAAACTGGCAGGTAACTTGACCGTAAGCTTGCTATCCCATGCGCGTTGGGTGTCTAACTGCACATAGCCTTGTGCGGTCATCCCCCCTTTTAGTAAGGTTTGATAGCGGCTGGCAACGCTTGGGTCAATACTCAGCTTGACCCGATACATCATCTTTTCGCGTTCGTTTTTTGTTTCAACCGACTTTGGCGTAAATTGTGACTGGCTTGCCACAAAACTCACTTTGGCAGGAAAAACCGCTTCAATACCATCTAACACAACTCGCGCGGCACTGCCGATTTGCACTTGGCTACTACTATCGGTGGGTAAAAAAATCTCTAAATAAACGTCTGCTGGATCAACCAAGGTTATAACTTTATTACCAGGTGCAATGACATTGCCCACTGTGGCGATGGTATATTCTACCCGCCCTGATTGAGGTGCGCGTACATATAGGTCTGATTGGATGGATTTGACACGGTCTATTTGGGATTGCGCTTGCATAATGGCAGCGTCCGCTTCTGCCACTGCGGCTTTAGCCTCTTGTACCCCAGATTGGGCTTCGGCAATCGCTGCTTGCGCCTCTTGACTACCTGCACTGGCCTGCCCTTTGCCTGCTTGAGCGGCTAATACCGCGGCTTTGGCAGCATCGTATGCTTGTTCACGCTGTTGTAGCTCTGCCACCGATACCAACTCATCTTTGCGTAAAGCACGGGTATTGTCTAAATTGTTTTTGGCAATAGTCAGCTGGGCTACTTGCGCCGCAATCTGTGCCTCCGCTTGGGTAATACCACTTTGGGTGCGGGCATAGCCGCCTTCTGCACGTTTTTGGCTACTCATGGCGCGGCTTACTGCACCTAACGCCCGCACTTTTGCCGCTTGCGCTTGCGCTTTGGCAGCCTCGGCAGCTTGCAGCTGGGTATCTAGCTCTTCAGAAGATAAGGTCACCAGCGGGGTGCCTTTTTCGACCAAATCACCTTCATGCACCAACACTTGGCTAACACGCCCTGCCCTTAGGCTTGCCACATCAATGCTTTGTAGCTGTAAGCGCCCATTAGAACTGGCAAACCCTATTTGGGTATTGGCGTGGGTTTTTTGGTAGTTGATATAGATAGCTAAGGCGATTGCAGCAGCAACCACAATTGCAATGATAATGAAGTAGGATTTTTTCATGAGGTGTGATAGTCAGTTGCAACCATCTTCCATCAACCAATGAGAAGTCCATTTTTTAGCATTGTGTTAAGATAGCTGTAGGCTCATTGTTTGATTGCAGCAACGTTATATTTCCGTCATATGCCGTTATTGCCATCGCGATTTTAGTGTTTAAGAACAGATTAGCGTTAAAAAAAATTAATTAATATTTTGGCTATTACTTCTTAATACTGAAATCAGCTTACCACTGTCTTTATCCTAAAAGCAACTAAAATTATTGTACTAATGTTTATATAATAATGCATTGACAACTTTTTTGGTGTGACCTCACCGTTTTATTGAGCCAAGCTAATTATGACACCATGGTAACCGCAAAAAAAAACCTCAAATCAGGGGAGATTTGAGGCATAAACTGGTAAAACACAAGTTTTAAACTTCTAAAAGAAGTGGCGCAGCGGACGGGACTCGAACCCGCGACCCCCGGCGTGACAGGCCGGTATTCTAACCAACTGAACTACCACTGCACGGTAGCTTTTGACGATGGCACCAATTAATTGTCATGTTAAATTGGTGGGTGGTAACGGGCTCGAACCGCTGACCCTCTGCGTGTAAGGCAGATGCTCTACCAACTGAGCTAACCACCCGTCGTCTGTGGTGGGTATTATAGAGATTTTATTTTGGCTGTCAACGCTTTTTTTTATATTTTTTCAAAAAAATGCTTTTTTATTTTGGCTGTCATCAACATGTCATATAATTTGCCTATCATGGGCGCATGACCTGCTACGGTCTACTGTAAAACAAGAATAATAACCCTATAATAATAATGATGATTTTTACCCTTGTCACTCAAGGATTTAATTTCCCCAATTAAATCCTTTTTATTTTTTATGCCAACTTTATCTCAATATCAGCGGGTCAATAGTTGCTGAATGTCTGCTTCTAAATCTGTGGGCGCTTTGGTCGGTGCATACCTTGCCACCACATCACCTGTTTGGTTGACCAAAAATTTGGTAAAGTTCCATTTTATGGCATCACCTAACATGCCTTTGCCTTGGGGCTGCGCTTTTAAAAACTGATATACAGGATGGCTATTGTCGCCATTTACCTCAATCTTTGCCATCATCGGAAACGTTACCCCATAATTGAGCGCGCAAAACTCACTAATCTGCGGCTCATCGGCAGGTTCTTGCCGCCCAAATTGGTTGCAAGGAAAGCCAATAATCACTAGCCCCGCTGATTGGTAGGTTTGATATAACTTTTCTAATCCTGCAAATTGTGGGGTAAATCCACAGTGGCTAGCGGTATTGACTACTAAAACGACGTTACCTTTTAGCTGGCTAAAATCAAATTTTTTGCCGTGAATGTCTGTGGCGCTGAGCTGATAAAAATTTTGCATATTGTCATCCTGTCTTATGTTAATTCCTGTTAAAAATGAAAGTTTTTCTTGCATTTATAATGGTTAAGGGGTAATTTATGGTTGATAGTGTTATTGCTATCGTGATTCTTTGTAAGAAATTCTGACATTTTACCCAATCTTTGATGATTTTTTTCCCAATAGGTGATTAATGTATGCAACCCGCCGATGATACTTTGCCGCTTCATGCAGGGCAGCGCCTGTTACAGCGGCGCAAAGCCAAGGGGCTAACGACTGAGCAGTTAGCCGCGCTGATGACTGAGGCGGGGGCTAAGGTGAGCCGTGCCGCCATCTCTAATTGGGAACGTGGTACCAATGGCATTGTGTCTAATAAGCTACCCGTTTTGGCGCGGTTGCTAGATTGTAGCGAAAGTTATTTGTTGTCGGGCACCCCTAACATACCTGATGCCACTACCCTTCAACCAAGTGTGCCTTTATCCCCCACTGTAGCACAATCGCCGTCGTTAGGCGATGCGCTTTTGTCTCATGTGTCTGATGCAGCAAATGCCCGTATACTTGTAACCTCTGCGCTATTGCAGGACAAGGATTGCCAAACGGTTTTTTCTGATTCAACTTCTAACCCTTTTAACCTCAGTCGTGACGTAACAACCATGAAAACTTTGAACAAATCCAATAAACTGCAAAATGTTTGCTATGACATTCGTGGCCCTTTGCTGCAAACAGCAACTCGTATGGAAGCGCAAGGTCATAAAATCATCAAGCTCAATGTGGGCAACCCTGCTCCATTTGGGTTTGAAGCGCCGCAAGAAATTTTATCAGATGTGGCGATGAACCTGCCCAACGCGATTGGCTATTCAGACTCACAAGGTATTTTTGCCGCGCGTAAGGCGATTTTGCAGTATTACCAAGCCAAGGGGTTGTTAGAAGCGGTGGATGTTGCCGATGTTTATCTTGGTAACGGGGTATCTGAGCTGATTGTATTGACCATGCAGGCGCTGTTAGATGATGGCGATGAAGTGCTCATTCCCATGCCTGACTATCCGCTGTGGACTGCGGCAGCCAATTTGGCAGGGGGTAAGGCGGTGCATTATTTATGCGATGAAGCCGACAACTGGCAGCCTGATATTGCCGATATTGAAAGCAAAATCACCGAGCGCACCAAAGGTATTGTAGTTATCAATCCCAATAATCCAACAGGTGCATTGTATACTACTGAGCATTTAAGAAAAATTGTTGCACTGGCTGAAAAACACAACTTGGTACTGATGGCGGATGAAATTTATGACCGCGTATTGTACGATAATGTGGTACATGTACCGATGTGCACGCTTGCCAAAAACTGTCTTGTTATTACCTATAATGGTCTGTCAAAGTCGCACCGTATTGCAGGCTTTCGTTCGGGCTGGATGATGTTATCGGGCAAAAAAGACCACGCCAGTGATTTTATTGAAGGGCTAAACATGCTGTCATCTATGCGTCTATGCGCCAACGTGCCAGCCCAGTATGCTATCCAAACAGCAATGGGTGGCTACCAAAGTATGCAAGCATTAACCGCACCCAATGGGCGCTTATATGTGCAGCGCGAAATTGCCGTCAATCGCCTAAACAGTATTAAAGGGCTTTCTTGCACCATGCCGCAAGGGGCATTTTATTGTTTTCCAAAAATTGACCGCAACATTTATCCGATTGAAGATGACATGCAATTTATGATGGAATTGCTACAAGCAGAAAAAGTACTAATGGTACAAGGCACTGGCTTTAATTGGCATGCCCCTGACCATTTTCGCGTGGTGTTTTTACCCAACGCCTCAGACCTCAACGAAGCCATGGATCGCCTTGAACGCTTTTTTGCCAAAAAACGCCAAGAATACGGCAGCGATTAATCGTTTCACTCCATTAAAAAACCCCGAATCACTCGGGGTTTTTTTACAATCTCGCCAATTGGCTTAACCAAAAATTTCTGTCAAAAAGACGGCAATAATACCAAGCGGTGCAATCACGCGCACCACAATTTGCCAAATCAGCCATTTCATACCCTGAAGACCTAGCTCTTCTTTAATAGCATTTTGGTTGACAAACCAGCCAATCAAAATAATCGTACCTAGACCAATCAGCGGCAACATCAGTTTGCTGGTGGTATAATCTAACGCATCAAAGATACCTTGCGGTACTTCTTTGCCATTTTTGAAAATAGAAAACACCGCAACATCTTTGAGCTCATTAAATGACAATAGCGCCAAAATACCCACTGCCCACGTTGCCAAAGCACCTACAATGGTACATACTTTACGGCTCATTGGGGTTTTTTCTTCCAAAAACTCAACAATAGGTTCCAAAATAGAAATTGATGACGTCAGCGCGGCAAATGTCAACAACAAGAAAAACAACGTGCCCACTACAATCCCAAAGTTCATCTGACCAAAGGCAATAGGTAAGGTGACAAACACCAACCCAGGGCCAGCGGCTGGATCTAAATGGTTACTAAATAAAATGGGGAAAATTGCCAAACCTGCCATCAACGAGAAAATCACATCCCAAATAATTACGGTACGTGCCGTTGCCAATAGATCCACATCTTGTTTGAGATAAGAGCCATAACTGACCATGATTGCCATACCCAGCGACAAGCAAAAGAACGCATGCCCCAAGGCTGCCATCAATACCTTACCCACGCCGACTTGCTGCATACGCGCCCAATCAAACTTGAATAAAAACTCTGCACCTTTGGCAAAGTCCATATTCATTGCGTTATAACCCACAATAAATAGTAAAATAAACGCCAAAGCGGGCATCATAATTTTTGATGCTTTTTCAATCCCTGCGGTAACCCCGCCCGCCACAATAAAAGCAGTAATCCCCATAAACACCGTGTGCCAAATCGTCATTTCTTTGGCATTGGCTAGCATGCCGTCAAACATTTGACCCGTGGCATCGCCGCTCATACCTGAAAACACGTTGAGCGCTGCTTTGGTGGTATAATTTAATGACCAGCCGCCAATCACACTATAAAAAGATAAAATCATAAATGCCGCAAGAATACCAAAGTACCCAAGCAAACTCCATGCAGGGGATCTATTATTGGCAATCGCAACCTTTCTAAAACTTGCCGCAGGGTTACTTTGTCCACGGCGACCAATTAACCACTCAGTTACCAAAACAGGAAAACCAATTAACGCAATACTGATAATAAATACAATAACAAAAGCCGAGCCGCCGCTATCCCCTGTCATGTAGGGAAACTTCCATATGCTGCCAAGTCCTACCGCAGAACCTACTGCAGCCATCAAGAACCCAATTTTTGAGCTCCATTGGGAATGAGATGACTTATGGTTAAGACTCATAACCCCTCCTAAATGTGAAAAAAAATGAAATATTTGCAAGCCGAAATTTGCAGTGTGTAGATTTTTCATTAATCATTGCTTAAAGTCAAACTTTCTTTTTCAAAAAATTAACTAAAAGTTATACGGTACAGTCGAAAAAACTTTAATTAAATATTTTTGTTATATATTTCAATTGTTTAAATAAAATAACCACGAAATAATTTTGCCATAAATAATTATTTTATGATTAGATACTTTTAGTAATGAATAATTGTGGTTGAAGGAGGGCTTTATAAACTATCCCACAATTTTTGGCAAAATACCCCCAAGTCCAAGCGGTATTTCGGTGGCATTTTAATGCTAATACAGGTAAAATTTAGCTTTTTACCCATTCAATTACCCATTAAAGTTGTCAGACCTATCGCATAAGGAACTTATTGATGGCAAAACCTTACCATGTCCTATTTCTCTGCAAGCACAATGCTAGCCGTAGTTTGATGGCAGAAGCTATTTTAAATAAAATTGGGGCAGAACGGTTTGTTGCCTATAGCGCAGGGGTGGCGCCATCGGCTCATGCGCATCCTTTTACCCTTGATGTATTGGCAGAAGAAGGGTTTGATATCCGTGGTTTGGCGCCAAAATCGGTGAGTACCTTTAGCCAAGCTGATGCGCCAAAAATTGATTTGGTCATTGGGCTTTGTCATTCTATTCAGCAGCATGCCGATATTGACGGCAAGTTTCCCTTAACCGCGCATTGGCATATCAATGATACCGACAGTGTCAATGCCGACA
>CALAPG010000296.1 GCA_937889485.1 uncultured Moraxella sp.
AATTTAATTGTCTTGCGTTCTTTTTCAAAGGCGTATGGCTTGGCAGCATTACGCATTGGGTATGCCATGAGTGGTGCTAGTATTGCCAAGGTACTTAACCATACCCGCCAGTCATTTAATACCAATACTTTAGCCCATGCAGCCGCCGCCGCCGCTATTCAAGATCAGCGCTTTATCACCGATTATCTAGACTTTAATCAAGAACAAAAACAAACACTGTATGATGGGTTAGACAGTTTGGGGGTGGGCTATGTCAAATCTCATACCAACTTTGTGATGGTCAATGTAGATAATGGCATGGAAATCTATCAAGCATTGGTGGCGCAAGGTGTGGTCATACGCCCAATGGCAAGCTATGGGCTGCCTCAATGGATTCGCGTGAGTGTGGGTCTGCCCGAAGAAAACCACCGCTTTTTGGATACGTTGGCGCAAGTCTTGGCGTAACGGTGATTTTGTATGGGTCGTGAGCTGTGCTTTGCCTACTTTTTGTTAAGGGCTTGATGGCTATCAAGGTCAGTAATCGTCACGTACGCAATACCAGAGCGATTTGGGTAAAATTGACCACTTGGTTATGATAAAAAAGTGAAAAAATACATGTTTAATAAAGTATGTTTTGTGGGTTTGGGACTCATTGGGGCAAGCCTTGCTCAGGTAATACGGGATAAAGGGCTTGCTAAGACAATTGTGGCGGTTAGCCGCTCAGCGGTAACCATTGATAAAGGCGTGCGTTATGGACTACTTGACGCAGGGTTTGCCGAGGTATCACAGGCAGCAATCGGCGCTGACTTGGTGGTAATTGCCACCCCCGTACAGGCTGTCAAACGCATTTTTGAGCAGCTAAAACCCATTATTAATGAGCATACCATTATTATGGATGTCGGTAGTACCAAAGGCAATATTGTGGCAGATGCCCAAACGGTGTTTGGCAGCGCCATACCACAAGGTCTGGTACCCGCTCATCCCATTGCAGGGGCAGAAAAATCGGGTATTGACGCGCGTAATCCCCAACTTTTTTGCCATCATAAGGTAATTTTGACGCCGCTTGTAAGTACTAGCCCCTATGCCGTTGAGCAAGTAACAATGCTTTGGCAGCACGCTGGCGCGGAGGTGGTGAGTATGAGTGCCACGCACCATGATAACGTATTGGCACGTACCAGTCATTTGCCGCATTTGTTGGCATATAACTTGGTGGCACAATTGTCAAATCATAACGATAATATGGATATTTTTCGTTTTGCTGCGGGTGGGTTTCGTGATTTTACTCGTATTGCCGCCAGTGATCCTACCATGTGGCACGATATTTTTTATGCCAACAAGCCTGCTTTATTATCGGCGGTGGATGAATTTACCGCACAGCTTGGTCAGCTTCGTACCATCATTGAGAACAACGATTCGGAACAATTACTAGGCGTATTAGCGCAAGCACAAGCGGCTAGGCAACATTTTGGACATATGTTAAATAAAACCCCTTATATGGAAAAAAACACCATGAATCAGACTTATGCAATCGCGCCCGCGCAACAATTTATTGGTACCCATACCGTAGCGGGCGACAAATCAATTTCGCACCGATCTATTATGCTAGGTAGCTTGGCAGAAGGCGTCACCACGGTCACAGGATTTTTGGAAGGCGAAGACGCGTTAGCTACCTTGCAAGCATTTCGGGATATGGGTGTGGTGATTGAAGGGCCTAGCAATGGACGAGTGGTGATTCATGGTGTAGGGTTGAATGGACTAAAACCACCCCATGATCCTCTGTATATGGGCAACTCGGGTACCAGTATGCGCCTGCTGGCAGGTATTTTATCCGCGCAAGCGTTTGATAGCGTGATGACAGGTGACCCAAGTCTTACCAAGCGCCCGATGGAACGCGTCGCCGCCCCATTACGTGACATGGGGGCAAAAATTCAAACCACAGGCAAAAAAGGCACACCGCCAATTAGCATCACAGGTAACCAGCCGCTCCAAGGTATTACTTACCAAATGCCAATGGCATCGGCGCAAGTGAAATCTTGCCTGTTATTGGCAGGGCTTTGGGCAAACGGTAAAACCACCGTCATTGAACCTGAAATTAGCCGCGATCACACCGAGCGCATGCTCAGCGCGTTTGGCTATGCGGTTGAAAAACAAGGCAATGCTATTAGTGTTACAGGTCAAGGCAAGCTAACGGCATGTGACATTGCCGTACCTGCTGATATCTCCAGTGCCGCGTTTTTTATGGTGGCAGGCGCCATTGCCGCTGAAGGTAATGTCACCATCAAACAAGTTGGCATCAACCCCACCCGTACTGGAGTCATTGATATTCTAAAGCTAATGGGTGCAGACCTAAGCCTAACCAACCAAACCACAGTAGGCGGTGAGCCAGTGGCAGATATTGTGGTAAAATCTTCGACCTTGACAGGCATTGACATCCCTGAGCATCTTGTACCATTAGCGATTGATGAGTTTCCTGTGCTGTTTGTGGCGGCAAGTTGTGCCACGGGTAAAACCACCTTACGCGGCGCAGCAGAACTACGCGTCAAAGAGTCTGACCGTATCGCGGTGATGGCAGACGGCTTGACTACATTGGGCATTGACTGTACTGTGCTAGAAGACGGTATTGAGATTATTGGTAAAGGCGATAGCGCTGCCGTATTTGGAGGTGGAGAAATTGAAAG
>CALAPG010000297.1 GCA_937889485.1 uncultured Moraxella sp.
GTTCTTGCTTTTCCTTTAGCATATCATGCTTTCTTTGGATAGTGCGTAAGTTCTATTTTAGTATAGCCGATTCTCCATTGGTTACATTAGTAAAAGGGGATGCACACGATCCGACCTTACCAACTTGCAGCGGTGTTTTGGTAATCACGGGGAATTTTTATATTAACGGTCGTGGTTGTGGAGTATTTGAAGGCGTAATTATTGTATTAGGGGGTACGGTTCATATTAATGGTGGTGGTAACCTAAACATTAATGGCGCCTTATATGTAGCAAAAATGACTATTACGCCTAGTACTGGTACAGGAATAGGTTCAGCTTCTTTTGGTAATCAAAGGGTTGATGAAGGCTTTATTGTTAATGGTGGTGGTAATATGAATATTACCTATAATAATTCCTACTTTGCCTCTCTAGACGATATTCTAAGTGGTAAGTATATGAATAGAGCCTATATTAAGGATTGGGCAGATGTTATTTAAATATTCATAATCAAAGTGACGAACAACTGAAAGCCTGTTTTATCAATCGTTACCACTTTTAAAGTATGGATAATGGCTGGATTTAATAATGAATAATTAAATCCGGCTATTTTTAATTAGGCAGCATTATTGTGCCATCGCTACTTGAAGCTAAGCCCACAGAAATGTGAATAAAGTGAATACAAGGGTAGCTTGATAGTTTCGATTAGAAAATTGGCGGTGACGGAGGGATTCGAACCCTCGATACGCTATTAACGTATACACACTTTCCAGGCGTGCGCTTTCGACCACTCAGCCACGTCTCCGTATCGATAAACTGCTGATATGTGGTTGCAGCAATTTAGCAGCAGACTATTTTACCCAAAAAAATCATAAATGTCATGCTATAATTTATAGATTCTAAATTTATCTCTTTCATTGCAAAAATACCACAAAGGATCCGTCAATGATTACCAAGCACTATATATGGTGTTTATTTGTCTATTTGTCGGTATGCTTGTTTCTCTGTGTTTGCCAACTTACTACCGCACGTGCGGCGACGTCTGTAGATTATCAAAAAGCGCATCTTGACCAGTGTGGCGGTTATTATGTGGATCGCTTAAGCCCACTGTTGGGCACCAACTATCCGACCGAGCTTTATTACCTGTGTCTTAATGGTTTTGCACTGGGCTATGCAAGTATGAGTAAGACCGCTTTGTGGTCGGCTGAACGTTTGACTGACAAGACAGTAGAGGAGGCTAGCAGACTAGATAGGGTGGATAATTTTCATGAAGAAAGCCAGTTGCCGCCAAGGATCAAAGCCTTTTTAGCTGATTATCAGCATGTAGCGTATGATAGGGGGCATCTGGCGCCTAACGGTGATATGAATACGCTTGCAGCGCAATATGATAGCTTTAGCCTAGCCAATATTATTCCCCAGCACCCAAAAAATAACCGTGGTATATGGAAAAATATAGAATCACGCACCCGCTATTTGGCAATAAAGCACCAAAATATTTACGTGATTACGGGCGGTGTGTTTCTTGGCAGTCAAATTAAGAAGATTAACGGCAACATTTTTGTGCCCAGTCATCTTTATAAAGCCATCTATATCCCAAGCTTGAAGCAAGCAGCGGTTTATTTTGTGCCAAATGACGATAGCCAGCGGGTAGAGGTAATTAGTTTGGCGGAGCTGGACAGACGAACAGGCATCAAGGTAATGCCAAGTCTAGCAACCAACATTCAACAACATGCCATGCGTTTACCGATGACGGATCAAGAAATTATATCAGGGTCATCTGATAAACCACCTGCTACCCTGCGCCTTAGTGTTCAAAATATCCTAAGTGCTAGTTGGGTGTTGGTATTAGCCGTGTATGATTGGCTAATCGACCTTTTTCACTATTAAAGCGCGATAGAAAGGTAAGCTAATAACGCTAGATTGCCAAAATGACTACATAGTCATTGTTCTCTAGTTAATTTTATATGATAAAAAAACATATATATAACAATTACTTAATAAAAATCATGAGACCTCTTTTACCAGTGTGTATAATTGTTTACATTACAGATAACGTTGGATTCAAAAAATATCTTTACCTAAAAGTCAATTTGGCTATAATGAGGATCAATCGCTCTGATCTTTTTCTTCCCTTTTATCAGAGCCAAAACAGAAGGAACCTGTTATGAAAATCTCTTTAAAATCAGTGACTGCCGGTGTTGTTTTTTCAGCGTTAAGTATGAGCGCAATGGCAGCAGACCCTATCGTTGGCACTTGGCAGACTTATGAAGATAACCAGCCAAAAGCCCAAGTTCAAATTTCGCAAACTGGTAATAGCTTTACAGGAAAAATCGTTGCGGGTAACACCGAAAAAGCCAAAACTTTTATTGGTAAAACCGTTTTGACGGGCGTTACTGCCCAAGGTGGCGGCAAATATTCAGGTAAAGCAAAAGACCCTCGCTGGGGGTTGGGACTAGGCGCCGATATCAATCTTAGTGGTTCAACTTTAACTTTGTCAGTGCCTATTAAAGGTAGCCAAACTTGGAAAAAAATCAAATAATAGGCAGGTTTTGATCGTCTAATCTTTGAGTTTAGCCAAGCAACAAACCGCTAAAAAAACCAGATGTTTAATTAACATCTGGTTTTTTGTGGGTGCTATTTGCTGGTTATATGCGGTGATTAGTCTAGGCGTTCACCATGCACGGCAATGTCGAGCCCGACATATTCATCTTCATCGTTGACCCGTAATCCCATGGTTGCCTCTATGGCTTTGGCAATAAGGAAAGTAAATAGTGCGGAGTAAATGGCAACCGCTAGCACGCCTTCTATTTGTACCCAAACTTGTGTTAGCATGGGCAGCGCAAGGGGTTTGCCTGTAATGATAGGGTTGACAAAAACGGCGGTTAACACTGCCCCGACAATGCCACCCACCCCGTGTAAGCCAAAAGCATCTAAACTGTCATCGACTTTTAACCAGTGTTTTAAGTAATTAACCGAATAAAAACACACCACAGACGTTAAAATACCTATCATTAATGCGCCACCTACGCTAACAAAACCAGCGGCAGGGGTGATACCAACCAAGCCTGCAATAGCGCCCGATGCCCCACCTAATACAGACGCTTTGCCACGGGTTAATCTTTCAATGAAAAACCAAGCCAATGCACCTGCAGCAGCGGCGACTTGGGTGACAAGTAGCGCGTTAGCAGCTAGCGCATTGGCTGCTAATGCGCTACCGCCATTAAAACCAAACCAACCGACCCAAAGCAGTCCTGTGCCAATCAGTGTTAATGCCAAATTTGATGGTGCCATGGACTCTCGATGATAACCTTTGCGTTTGCCCAAGACGGCTGCTAACACAATGCCTGCAACGCCTGCATTAATATGCACCACGGTGCCGCCCGCAAAATCTAAAGCACCATCTGCCATTAGCCATCCGCCACCCCACACCCAGTGACAAACGGGTGCATACACCACGACTACCC
>CALAPG010000298.1 GCA_937889485.1 uncultured Moraxella sp.
AGGAACGTATGAAAGCATTAGTTGCTGTTAAACGTGTAGTTGACTATAACGTAAAGGTTCGTGTAAAAGCGGATAATACGGGCGTAGACTTAACCAATGTTAAAATGTCGGTCAACCCATTTGATGAAATCGCTGTTGAAGAAGCGGTACGTTTGCAAGAAGCAGGCGTGGTATCTGAAATCGTTGTGGTGTCAGTAGGTCCAAAAGAAGCCCAAGAACAAATTCGTGGCGCAATGGCATTAGGGGCAGATCGCGGCATTTTAGTTGAAACAACAGACACAGTACGTCCGTTACAAGTAGCCAAAATCCTAAAAAATATTGCCGAAGCAGAAGGCGCTGATATCATTTTATTGGGCAAACAAGCCATTGATGACGACAATAACCAAACAGGTCAAATGTTAGCTGCCTTGATGGGTATCGGTCAAGCCACGTTTGCCTCACAAGTAAAAGTTGACGGTAGTAACGTTAACGTTACCCGTGAAGTTGATGGCGGTCTACAAACCCTACAACTGGCATTGCCAGCGGTCATTACCACCGACTTGCGCCTCAATGAGCCACGTTATGCAAAACTACCCAACATCATGAAAGCCAAGAAAAAGCCACTTGATGAGAAAAAACCAGAAGATTATGGCGTTTCTACCGCTGCAAATATTCAAGTTGTGAAAGTCACACCACCCGCAGACCGTAAAGCAGGCGTCAAAGTAAGCTCAGTTGATGAACTCATTGACAAACTAAGAAACGAAGCTAAAGTCATCTAATTCGCCATTATATGGTCGAAACTGACAGAGTGATTTTAATAGCGATTATCAAACTTTAAGGAAAATCTCATGGCAATTTTAGTATATGCAGAACATGATAATAAAGAGCTAAAAAAAGCAACTTTGAACACCATTACTGCAGCAAGTAAAATCGGTGGCGACATTGTTGTATTAGTAGCAGGTCTAGGCTGTGAAGCCGTAGCAGAGCAGGCCGCAAAAGTTGCGGGTGTATCAAAAGTACTATGTGCAAGCAATGCTGCCTATGAATACCAACTGGCAGAAAACATCGCCAATTTGGTAGTTTCTGTAGCAAGTGATTACAGTCATATTTTAGCGCCTGCTACCACCACAGGTAAAAACTTTTTACCACGGGTTGCCGCACTGCTTGACGTTAATATGTTAACAGACATCACCGCAGTGGTTGATGCTGAAACATTTGAACGTCCTATCTACGCAGGCAACGCCATTGCAACCGTAAAAGACACAGAATCTAAAAAAATTCTTACAGTTCGTACCACCGCCTTTGATGCCGCAGCAGCAGAAGGCGGCGCGGCGAGCGTTGAACAATTAAGCAATGCTGAAGATGCAGGCAAATCAAAATTCATGGGTGAAGAATTGGCAAAATCTGATCGCCCAGAATTGACAGGCGCCGAAATTGTAGTTTCGGGTGGTCGCGCGCTAGGTAGTGGCGAAAACTTCACCAAATACATTGAGCCACTAGCAGACAAACTAGGCGCAGCAATGGGTGCATCACGTGCAGCAGTAGATGCAGGCTATGTACCAAATGACCTTCAAGTAGGTCAAACAGGTAAAATCGTTGCACCTAACCTATATGTTGCAGCAGGTATCTCAGGCGCCATTCAGCACTTAGCGGGTATGAAAGACTCAAAAGTCATTGTTGCTATCAACAATGATCCAGAAGCGCCTATCTCACAAGTTGCAGATTATTTCCTAGAAGGGGATATTTTCAGCGTATTACCTGAGCTTACCAGCAAATTATAAGAATAGGTTTATACCTAACTTCCCTAAAAGACCTCACGTTTTTCGTGGGGTTTTTTTGTAAATGCCGCTACATATCTAATGCTAGGGCATAAAAAGCTGTTGCCAGTCAAATTGACTCGGAGTAAGATAATAAAAAATGCGCAACAAGCGGCATGAATCATCTTTTAGGAATTAAACCATAAAATGGAATTAAAACAATTTAGGATTGACTTAGAAACACAATTAAAGCAGGCTAAATTAGATCACACCCCAGTGCGCCCTTTTATATGCTCAGGTTCTCCCTTTAACTGCAAGATTATGATGGTGGGTTATAACCCTGCTAGAGAAGTGAATCTCAGCGTATTTGATCACGATATTTGGGATGACCAAATGGGGTTTCACCGAGATAATTTTGCCGAACATTATGACATAGCTAGCTATAATGGCGATATGCAATGGAACCGTAACCATATTTTTCAGCAAAACTTAATCGACCAGCTTTGCAACTATGCCGTCATAGAAACTTACTTATATAGCGCTATTACCCCAAAAAAAGCCCTGTTAGAGAGTGAACTTAAACACACCATGATTTTTGACTGGCTGTATGGCGTGATTAAACCCACGTTGATGATTAGCCAAAACATTGAGGTAATCAAATATTTTGAGCGTCAAACTAACCAATTATTGACTCGTAATACCTTCAACACCATCGAGTACCTTGGCAGGCATTGTATTATGTTGCCGATTAGTCACTTGTCAAAAAAATGGGGCAAAACCGAAGTTGCCGCATTGAAAAATGACATCTACGAATTGTTTGACCTTATACAAAACTGACCCCAAAAACACCCAAGTATGAAGCCCTATACCCTATAGCCAACCATCTTTTTTAAAGCGATAATACAATGTCAAACAAATGGTGAGAATAACCCCTAACAACACAAAATAAGCATAATGCATTTTTAGTTCAGGCATATTTTCAAAGTTCATGCCATAAATACCCGCAACTGCAGTGGGAACAGCCAAAATACCTGCCCAAGCTGCTAGTTTTCGCACCACCTCATTCTGCCCCATATTGACAACTGCCATATATGTGTCCATTGCCACGCTGAGCATTTCATTAAGACCATTAACCGCGTCTAGCGCGCGTAACAAATGGTCATTCACATCTCGAAAGTAAGGTTTGGCTTGGCTTGGAAAACTGGGTATGAGGTCTGTCTTTTTATGATTGATAAAAAAGTTACAGATATCTTGCACAGGCAAAATTACCGCACGCATATGAACCAGTTGGGATTTTAACTCGTACAAATTTCTAAGTGTATGTTTATTAAAGTTTTCTGAAAAAATTTCGCGTTCTTGTTCGCGCAGGTAGCGACCTAGTTTTTCAGTGATAGGCAAGTAGTTATCGACGATAAAGTCTAAAATGGCATGCAGTACAAAAATAGGGCCTAGTCGTAGTTTTTCTGGGCGGCGGTGACAAAAGTCGCGAACGCTTTGGTAGCTGTGTGATGCCCCTTGACGAATGGTAATAATATATTGCCTACCCATAAAAATCGCAGTGGTACCATAACGGATCGTATTTTCGGTGAGCTTGGCAGTTCGTACTACCACAAACACGCTATCATTGCCGTAGCTTTCTACTTTGGCGCGTTGGTGCTCTGCAAACGCATCTTCAATGGCTAGCTCGTGTAGGTCAAAGGCTTCTTGTACTTCACGGATAGTTTCGATGCTAGGATCATGAAGACCCACCCAAACAAAAACATTGTTATTAGACAATTCGCGGCGTACATCATCTAGCTCAATTTCGCCAATTTTTTCACCAGTTTTTCGAGAATAAGAAAAACAATTGGCTATTTCGTTTTTGCCACGAAACCGTTCTTCGGTAATTTCAGCTTCTGGGTTGTATTCAGGCGTTGGTACCTCAATGGGGGCGTAGACTTCAACCAAATCTGTCTCATCATAATCTTCGCCATAGATATAGCTGTCATCACCATGAAGATCCAGTTCTTCTTCGCTCAGCGCTTCGTCATTGTCATCTCGGTCAAGCAGGGGGGTAGCCAGTGCAGCATCTTGTGGGCTGTCATCGCAAATAGGTGGGGTATCTGTGTGCGGTATCTGATGAGGATTTTCTACTAAATCGTTTGGGCGTTTATCTGTATTTGTGTTTTGGTGGGGCGGCGTCATAACCAAAAACCTCGCTATCACGATTTAAGAGTGTCGTATCAGATCTAATAAGTTTATCCAGTCGTTATCGTAAAAATAAATTATAGCAACAACAAAAAGCAAGTTAAAATGATGATAAGCCAATGATTAGCCATCATCATACTTGCCGCGCGCGAATTTAAATGATGTTATAAAACGAATTTAAAGAAAATAAAAGGATTGATACACCATACAATAGAACGACAATAATAACAGTGAACCATCACAATCTCAAGAAAAATTAGCCCCATAGTTGCAACCTGTTACCGCGCCGCCCAAATTAAAGCGCGTGGGCGAGTAATGTTTCTATTGTCACCAGTTGTAGTAGGCTTTCATGGCAGGCCTCTAGTTTTAGAGGGGGCGCCACGCCCGCATCAAGGGCTTCTACCCATCGTAGGGCGCAAACACACCAATAATCATTGGGCTGTAACCCAGAAAAGCCAAGCTCGGGCAGGGGGGTAACCAAATCATTGCCTTTTGCCACCGAAAATTCCAAAAATTCTCGCGTCATCTTGGCGCAGACGGTATGCATGCCAACATCTTGCGCGCCCGTGTGGCAAAATCCGTTGCGATAATAGCCTGTTAATGGTGCAAAACAGCAGCTTGCGAGGGCGGTACCAAGAACATTGGTTTGGTTGATATAGGGATCTGGGTATAACGACATGGTTTTCCTTATGTTTTGATACAAGCCATAACTTTATAAAAGCAACAAACACGGTAAAGCCCATAAACGCATAAAATAACGGCTAAGAGGCTAAGATAACGGTATCATATCAC
>CALAPG010000299.1 GCA_937889485.1 uncultured Moraxella sp.
GCCAATTTCTCGCCCCAGCTGTAAATGGCCGACCCGGACTGAAGACCGTTTAGTCCCGTGCCATAGCGGTTCTGGAACTCCGGCTGAACGAACGGGTTCAGAAACTCCGTATTGCTCGAAAGCGTCACTTTGAGCGCGCCGGCCTTGCCCTTCTTCATCGTGATCATGATGGCGCCGTTGGCGGCTACCGCACCGTAGAGGGCGGCGGCCGACGCGCCTTTCAGCAGGGAGATCGAGGCGATGTCGTCGGGGTTGATCGTAGACATGGCGTCGCCGCCGTCGCGCTGGGCGCCCCAGTTGCTGTCGACCTGATCGGACGTGATGTTCATCATCAGGGGGACGCCGTCGACGACGACCAGCGGCTGGTTCGAGCCGTTGATCGACTTGTTACCGCGGAAGAGTATTTTCGACGATCCGCCCGCGCCCGTCGAGTTCGGGGTAATCTGCAGACCGGCGGCCTTGCCCTGCGCCTGCTGCGGCTGCGGTGTTGATGGCGTTATCAAGATTTTGCAGTATGGGCTTGAGCGCATCATCCATTGCGCCAGAAATATTGTCTAACGTGTCTTGCAAATTATCACTAAACCACGAGCCAATTTTTGCCACATCATTGACTAATACATCGTTGCAATCAGTGATACGGATGCGATAAGTACCATCAAGGTAAATATCCGCCTCACCCACCGCATCTAAGATAATCGGATTGGTATTGGGTGTTAAGCCATACGGGTCTTTGTAAGTTACCTTTGGTGTGGTCGTGTTGGCTTCGTAGGTATATACCTTGCCGCCAGCCAGTGGTTTGCCACAGCGGTCGAAGAATCGAGCTTTTACAAACGGGATTGGGGTTACAGCTCTTACCATAATTTTTCCTTAGATAATAAAAAACCACCGCTAGGGTGGCTGGGTTGGGTGGGTGGTTTGGTGTTACTGGGCAGTATTGGCACCGCCAATCACACCAAGTTTGGTTAGTATGTCGATGAGTTTCTTTTCTTCTTCGCCGTACAAGATATTGTCTAACATATCATTTGACGCTTTTGCATCACTGGCTACCGAACCTTTTAGTGCACGGTTAACTTTTACACTGTCCTGCACGTCTTTGAGCGGCGATAGCGCAAGGCGAACACCAGGGCGATTTAAGATACCACCCAAGAAATTCATTGCAGCAGATGCCGTGTTCGAGTTGTTGACATAGCTATGCGGTGGCTGCGTAATCAGATAGTGCATTGCTGATCCGATATCTTTTAGCTTTGCCACTTCTTCAGGGGAAAACAAGATATTCAGTCGTCTATCACCGATTTGACCCAGTGCCTTTGCCATTGCTGCAGGGCTAGGCTGCCCATTGCTTTGCAAGGTTTTATCCATGATGTACTTGGCAACTTGCCCGCGAATGTCATTGACCGCTTGAGCGTCAACGCTACGCAGTAGTTTCACTGTGCTTTCAAGCTCAGCCACATTGCCACCTAAGATATGCTTGTTAAATAGCTTGTCAGGCTGCTCACCTTTTACAGTGGCTTTTAGCAGTGGATTGGCTTCAATTTGCTCAACGCGCATTTTGTGAGCCGTGCGAGCAAGGTTATACATTTGAGCCGCGTCATTGTTGCCTTGGGTGAGTAACCCTTGCATGGCTTGTTCTTGCCGCTTGGTCAATGCGTCACGCACCACACCGATAGCATGAGTGGTGCTTGTCGGTTGCCCATTCTGCAGACTTGCCTTATGCTCACGGTTTAAGATTTTGATAAATTCCTCTGATTTTCCTAGCGTGAATTTATCGGGGTTTTTGCCGATATCCTTGATTAGCTTATGCACATTTTGCGGTAGGCTTGACATGGCATAATCTGCATCAAGGCGCGTAATCGCATCATTAGCAAATCCTCTGCTATCTAGTAGCACATCATTACCTGGTGCGGATTTTGCTGCATCGTACATCTGCCCAACTTGCTGCTTCATGGTCGCATTGTGATTATCTAGCGCGTCAACGGCTTTACTCATCGCGCCGTATTGGTCGATGGCTTGCCCGTCTGTCTTGGTAACAAAATCATCCATTAGTGTAGATAGCTTTTCATTATCTTGGATAAGCTTGTCGCGCAATGGGTCGCCAGCGCCATGAATTTTGGCAAGTTCAGCTTGTTTGTTCCATAGCTTAGGGTCGCCTGTAAGCTGCGCTTTAGTAGGGGTAATACCAAGTCTATCAAACACCACTTTACGCGCCACGGCTTCTTTATTGACTGCCTTGCCAGACTTCAACGCTGCGCCAACATCTTTACGCAAACCGCGTAAAATATCATCGGATAAATCACCCATACGGATATTGCGAGAAGTTAGCGCAATCTCAATTTGGTCGTCAATCGTTGCACCCATTCTAGCAGACGCACGGCTTGACGCATTAGGCGATAGCTTAGTGTTTAATTTAGCAATGCCTTTACCGATTGGATGGGCGATAGCACCGCCAATAACACCGCCTGCCGCTGCGTACTGAGTATTTTTCAATCGCTCATCTGCGTCTTTGGCAAACATCACCCCGCCTGCTGCTGCACCCGATAACGCATTTTGACCTGTGACGCCTGCGGCTTGCACCACTCTACCCGCTTTCGTTGCAGCATTGACGCCTTGATAGCCTTTGGCAAACGCTGCAGCTGGCAAAGTAGCAACCGTCTGACCGACAAAACGCCCAAAGTTAGTGCCTGCCCCCGACTCTGTTCGAGCTTTTTCATACAAGGCTTTCTCATCGGCTTTTTCTTTGGTAAATTTTTCGTAGTCATTACCGCCAGTAACACCATCTTTTAAGTACAGTGCGCCTTGCTTGATACCGCTAAATACATCATCCATGCCCGCACCAACGTCTGCCAAAAATGACGGTTTCTCATACTTCGGCTGTTCAGGCTGTTTGACCGTGACAGTGATATTTAACCCTAATTGCTGGGCAATATCGCCTTCGGTATAGCCGTCTTTTTTCGCCATGGTAAAGCGGTTTTTGTACTTTGGGCTA
>CALAPG010000300.1 GCA_937889485.1 uncultured Moraxella sp.
AATTGCAAGCCTAGTATTTACAGGGCTTTAGAAAAAAGAGTTGAGAGTCAGGTTAAATCGCTTATTTGTAAACAAATACAAAACATTTGTAAAAAAATAGCAGTTAGAACTAGCTATTGATATTAGGTAGTTCAGGTAACTCTTGCAAGCTCGTTAAACCAAAAGCCGCCAAAAACGCTTGCGTGGTATGCAATAAGGCAGGGCGACCCAAGGTGTCTTTATAGCCGCGCTCTTCAATCCAGCCTTTATCAAACAATTGGCGTAAAATATGGCTAGAGACGGTCACGCCCCGCACGTGTTCAATATCGGCGCGCGTCACAGGCTGCTTATAGGCGATAACGCTTAACGTTTCAAGTAACGCTTGGCTTAGGGTTTCTTGGCGCTGCGGAAATACCGTTTGAATCAGCGGGCTAAACTCATTAGCAATCTGCAAACGGTAGCCGCTTGCTGTTTCATGCAAGGTTAACGCGCCTTGAGATAGGCGCTGCTGCAATATGGTTAATGCCGTATCGATATCATGTTGGGTTAAACCCAACCAGTTGCCCAATTGTTTGGCAGTGACGGGGGTCTCAGAGGCGTGTAATATGGCTTCAATTGCGGCGCTATGGGCTTGGGCGGTTTGGTGTTGTTCACGAAAATTTGGGCGTGGTGACGGCATTAATTGGCTTGGTTCCATACTAAAGTTAACTCAGACACAAATAAAGGCAAGGCTGGGGTCTTCTCTTGGGCGACTGCTTGAAAGCTGATTATACGCTGTTTTGCCAGCTCTAAAATAGCCATAAAACTCACCACCACGCCCAATTTGCCCTGCGATTTATCGAGTACCTCAAAAAACGTGCTTTGCCCACGGCTTGCCAAAATATGGCTAATAGTTGCCATCCGCTCGGCAAGGGGCACATGATCAACTTTGATATGATGCATTTGGTAGTCAGGTTTTAGCTGCATGTTAATCAAGCTATTGACCAGTAAGCTTGTGGGGTAGGGCGGTATTTGTTTTGCCAACACTTCAGGACTTGGTAGGCTAGCGTATGCCAAAAATACATCACGCTCTAGGCGCATGAGTGCATCAATTCGCTGGCTGGCATGTTTGATTTGCGCGTACTGCTCAAGACGGTCTACTAGCTGTTTGGTCGGATTTTTTTCATCAGCTGGCAAGTTGGGTGTAGGCAGTAGTAGCTCACTTTTGATGGCAATAAGTGTGCTTGCCATTAACAAATAATCGCCCGCTAGCTCAAAGTGGTGCGCGTCTAGTTCGGCAATATACGATAAATACTGCTCAGTAATGGGTAAAATGGCAGTGGTGGTAATGTCAAAATTATTTTTTTTAACTAAATAAAGTAAAAAATCCAAAGGCCCTTCAAATTGCTCAAGCCAAACGGCAAAAGCCTCGGGCGGAATATATAAATCTTCAGGCAGTGATTGTACAGGCGTTTCAAATATGCGAATAGCTAAGTTTGTCACGGCTGTCGCACCGCCATAAATAGCCCTGCACCGATGGGCAGGGTGGTGCATAAAAATGCGGGGTCATGTTCAAATTGTGCCAAAAATTCGGTGACTTCAGGCGCATGAGAGATGACATTATCAACAATGAGGATGGCGGAAACGCTTAATAGTCGTTTGAGGTCTGCCACATACTCACCATAAAATTGGCGTTCGGCATCTAAAAAAATGAGGTCGTAGGGATTGGTGCTTTGTGCTAAAAACGCTTTGGCATCCGCTTGGTGTAGCTGTACCAACTGCGCCAGTTGTAGGTTTTGTAGATGCTGTTTGGCAGTTGCCAACCGCTTGCTATCAACGTCTAGTGAGATGAAATTGGTAGGTTTCTTGGCGGCAAGGCAATCTAGCGCATAGGCAAGCCAAAGCGTTGAATAGCCTGTGGAGGTGCCAATTTCCAGCACGGCATTGGCACTTTTACTGATGACAAGGCTGGCAAGAAACTGGGCAGACACAGGTTCAAGATGACGATGGCGGGCGTGACGGTCGGTTTGGGTGCTATCAAAATCTTGGTCGCGTTGATACACACGCGCCGTGTAGTCTTGAAATTGCTGAAATGTCATATGATTTGCCACTATTTTTTGAGATTTGCTAAAGGCTTGATACCAATGGATTTTCGAACTTTTTCCATGCGTTTACGGCTTTCTCGGCGCGCTTTCTCGGCACCCATTTGTAGAATTTCTTCAAGCTCTTTTGGGTTTGCCATTAAGTGGTTGTAGCGCTCACGAAATGGGGCAATTTCTGTATTGATTTTTTCAAATAATATCGCTTTGGCGTCGCCCCAACCAATGCCCTGCTCAAAACGCTGACGCAACGCTTGCTGTTCTTCTTGGCTAGCGAAGGCGCGATAGATCTCAAAAATGGTAGAGTCGTCCGCATTTTTGGGTTCTTCTGGTAATTGCGAATTGGTGACGATGCGCATAATGGCTTTTTTGAGCGCTTTTTCGCCATCCACTTGTGGATTATCACTAAATAAGGGAATGGTGTTGCCATAGCTTTTTGACATTTTGCGCCCGTCCAAGCCTGTCAATAACGGGGTGTCCTCATCCACCAAGGCTTCTGGTAATACAAACAGCGGCTGATCGGCACAGTATTTAAAGTTAAACGTACCTGCGATGTCTCTTGCCATTTCGATGTGCTGAATTTGGTCTTTACCCACAGGCACATGGGTTGCGTTAAACATCAAAATATCCGCTGCCATTAACACAGGGTAACTAAACAGTCCCATACTAATGCCAAAATCGGGGTCAGTGTCAGGTGTGGCGTTATTGATATCCACCGCCGCTTTATAGGCATGGGCGCGGTTCATTAGCCCTTTGGCGCAGTTACATGCCAGTACCCAAGCCAATTCTGGAATTTCAACAATATCAGATTGGCGGTAAAAAACCACCCGCTCTGGGTCTAGTCCACATGCAAGCCAAGTGGCGGCGATCGCTTTGGTTGAGGCATGCACCGCCTCGGGGTCGGCACATTTGATTAAGGCATGCAAGTCTGCCAAAAAGAAAAAAGCCTCGTTGTCACTATTATTAGCAGACTCGATGGCAGGACGAATTGCGCCCACATAATTACCAAGATGAGGAATACCTGAGGTTGTGATACCTGTAAGAATGCGGCGCTGAATGGGCGTTTGTGGATTCATAATAAAAATTTTCCAAACCAAAGTTTTATAATTAAGGCAAAAAAATTGTCAGTTAGTATAGCGTTTTTTGACGGTAAATTCACACCAAAAATTTGTGGGCTAGGTCTGCCGAGGATTGGCATAATAATCAACGCCATTGGGCTGGGTTTTATAGCGGCGATGAAACCACATATATTGGGTAGGGTCTATGCGAATATGATTTTCCAATAACTGATTAATACGGTTGGCATCGGCAAGTTCATCGTTGCTTGGGTAGTGATCAATGACAGGTGAAAAAATAATGTGGTAGTGCGGACGTTTGCCTTTTGGCATCACCTCGGGCGTTTCACGGTAAAAGTGCAGCATCAAAACCGCGGGTGGGTTGCTTTTGTTGCCCAATTTTGCCATGCGTCTAGGCGCGGTCAAAGTGGCAGCAGGTACCCCAAAAAAATTTGCCATCACGCCTTGTTTTAGCCCAAAATCTTGATCGGGCGTGATCCAAACAACGTGATTGTTTTTTACATTGGTGGCAAAATGCCGCATATCACGGTGGCTGATTTGGTCGTTATAAATACGTGAGCGCGCATTAAAAATAAACCAGTCAAGCAGCGGGTTGTTTTGAGGGCGATACACCACATCAAGCGGGGTAAACATGGTTGTTAATCTACCGCCTAAGTCTAGTAAAGTGGCGTGAATGCCCAGTAAAATCACTGCTTTGCCTAGAGATTGGGCATTTTTGACATGTTGTAGCCCCGAAACGGTCACGCACCGAGTAAAAACATCAGGACGATACCATGCGCATAGACTCTCAAAGACACCGACACCTGCGTTGACAAACACCTGTTTTGCCATTGCCGCGCGTGCCTCGTCTTCTAGCTCTGGAAACGCCAAGGCTAAGTTGGTGAGGGTATCTTGGCGCCGACTTTTGATGAGGTGATATAACACCCGACCTAGCCAGCTACCGATTTTAAATTGCAGGCGTAGCGGTAAATAGATGAGCGGCAATAGTATTGCGACCCCTAGCCAAATACCCCAATAGCGCGGCAACAAAAACTGCCATTGAAACGGTTTTTTTTGTGGCGCGTGGTCAGGTTGGCGTTTTTGTAGTTGGCTGACGGTTGGCATCTCAGCCATATTCACAGACGGCGCTTGGCTAGTTGTAGGGTTAGCAGTGCGCTTAGGCGGCGTGGCTTTGGGATTATGTATTTGTGGCGATGCAGGATCGTTTGGATTCATCATATCATATCGTCAGACGGCAAAATACCTAAAAATTCATCATGAGCAAGGGCGATAAGTCCTTGATAATAGCCAGTCATTATAGCAAAGAAACATCACCAGCAGCAGCTATTTACCAAGCGGTGTGTTGAGCAACTATTTGTTTTGTTAACTGCTTTTTCGGTCTAGGTCTTTTTCTTTCTCTCTTTGGCTTTCTTTTTGACTTTCTTTTTTGGCGGTGGTCATATCGCTATCAAATAAACTTTCCAGTTCTCGAATCGCCGATTGGGCAGAAGCAATGAGCTGGGCTTCATCATCGTAAATAGCACGTTGCCGTTCAATGAGTCCATCATCATAATCCCGAAACATCTGCACCGTTTTGCGCGCGGTCTGTGGTGGTGTGCCTAGTACTTCCAATATTTCTCGTGACATATCCAAAGAGGATAAATAAGTTTCTCGCCAAATATATTTGACGCCCGCCTCACGAAGACGATAATAATGCTCTCGATTTTTGGCACGTGCCAAAATCGTCAAATGCGGGTAGTTGCGCACCACATATGAGGCAACCGTTTGTGACAGTTCAATATCGCCAATGGCTAAAATAAATACTTTGGCTTTTGCCACGCCCGCTGCGCGTAAAATATCAGGGTTTTTGGGGTTGCCGTAATAAACTTGGTTACCAAATTTACGTACAAAGTCTACTTGGTTAGCGGATTTTTCAATTGCGGTAAATTCAATGTTGTGCATTCTTAGCACCCGTCCAATAATTTGCCCAACACGCCCAAAGCCTGCAATAACCACGGCATGTTCGTTGTTAGGGATTTTGTCATATTCTTGGTCGGGTTTGGCTTTGGCAAAGAGGGGGTCGCCAATTTTTTCAAGCAGTAAAAACGCCAAAGGCGTAAGTGCCATAGACACCGTAACGATTAAATTGAGGATATTTTGTTGTTCACGGGTTAACAAGTGCTGCGCAGTGGCAACACTAAAAAGCACGAAGGCAAATTCGCCCCCTTGGGCAAGCGTCACACCCAAACGAATACTACTTTCGGTTTTATTGCCTGTTGCTCTAGCAATCAGCGTAATGAGCACAAACTTAATAAACATGAGCAGCGCGGCACCACCAATGATTAACAAAGGTTTTGCTGCAATCAACTTGACGTTGGTTAGCATACCCACGGACATAAAAAATAGTCCCAAAAGTAGCCCTTTGAATGGCTCAATGCTTGCCTCAAGCTCGTGGCGGTACTCCGAGTCTGCCAACAAGACACCGGTCAAAAACGCCCCCAACGCCATCGACAGCCCAATATAATTCATCAATAACGACACGCCAAGCACAATAAACAACGCAGCAGCGGTAAGTAGTTCTGTGGCTTTGCTGGACGCCACAAACTTAAAGAACGGACGCACCACAAAGCGGCTCACAAACACCATCCCAGCAAAAATGCTCACCACCTTGGCAAAATAAATCCAATCGTACTTTTGTTCTTGGGCCCCCGACAAAAAAGGCAGTGCCGCCAGTAGCGGAATAACCGCAATATCTTGAAATAGCAAAATAGTAAAAGCTTGTTGTCCATGCGTGGTGGAGAGTTGTTTTTTTTCTGACAATAACTGTAAGACAAACGCGGTAGAAGACAATGCCAACCCAAAACCAATGACAAAACTATGCGACAGACGAATATGAAAAAAATGCCAAGCAATCAGCATCAGCACCACGCCTGTGATCGTGACCTGTAATCCACCCAAAACAAAAATCGCATGGCGAAGCGCCCACAGCCTTGACGGTTGCAGCTCTAAACCAATAATAAACAGTAATAACACCACCCCAAACTCAGAAAAATGCAGTAAATCATTGGGGTTACTTGCCACCTTCAAAAAACTAGGTCCTAGTAGCAGACCTGTAAATAAATACCCTAGAACTGTGGCAATGCCAAATCGCTTTGCCAAGGGAATGAGTATCACCGCCGCACCCAAAAAGATTGTAGCGTCAAGCATCATGGCACTATCAATCGTGGCAGCGAGAAATAACATAAAATACCCTTAGTTAGTTAAGCATTAGTTGGTTAAGCATTACGTCTTCACAAAAACCTTCCAAACCCCATTATGGGCAATAGGGTCTTTATAAGCATCATTGCGTTTTTTGCGGGGTGTTTGCCTGCTATCCACCACATGAAAACCCTCAAGAGCATGAATAATAAGTCCCGTACGATAAAATCGCATGCGCTGCGGCTCTAACAGCGACCCTTTGGCATCACGGCAAAACACATAAGCGCGTAAATCAATAAATTCACGGTGGGCAACCAAACGCGCCTCAGCATTGACCGCCAATACCTGCGTCATAGCTGCCACCTGCTCAGGTTCATAATCCCCACACTTGGCGATGAGTGCGCCTACTGACCCAAAGCTCTTAGACTCCTTGGCTTTGGTACGCGTCAAATGCAATTTTTGTACATGATACATAAATTGAGGAATCTCAAGGCTGGCAGGCAAGGGCAGATAATCGGGCGGTAGCCCTGCCGAAGGATAAAACCCTTTTGCTCTGGTTACCAGTGGCTGCCACGTAGCTTCATAGCTTTGCACTTCTGCCAAATTCCCATAAAAAATTGGCAATTCTTGTACCTGTGTCAACAGCGGCGGCGGAAAAAAATCGTAACGAAACTGAGCAATATCCGCTTGTAGCGTTGACAGCAGCTGCTTGATCTGTTTTTTTTGCGCTTTGTCGTTGGTGGTGCTTGGAGAAGCCTCGCCCAATAATTCGGGTGAAGCGTCCGCTGGCAGACCACAACTTGGCAGGGTAGGCGCTACAAAAGGGGCAGAACGATGAATCATAGCCAAATACTCAAATTAGCCTTGTTAATCATTGACATTGCCAGACACAATGCCGCAAGTACAAGATATCAATCACAAATTTTGATGCATTTTTTACCATGCTAACATATTTAGCCTAAGCAATGATAAAAAAATATACAAAAAAATGTAAGTGGCAAATGTTTGCTGCCCTTCATGAGTGATCACCTAATCATGCATCACGGCTCACCAAAAAATTATGCTACGCGATCAGTGGGAATGATGATGTACTATCTCACGTGGCACCAAAGCAAGTTCACAGTCAAAATGGGTATTGTGGACATGATATTCGCTTTCAAATTGTATGGTACTGTGATTAATACCAAGCATCTGTAACGGTTGTTGTAGCTCATAAAGCAGCTGATCAGTTTGCGTCAAGCTCAAGGTGCTTGGCACAATCACATGACAAGATAAACTATGAACGCCGCTAGTGATGCTCCAAATATGTAAATCATGCACCGATAACACCCAAGGATGTGCCGTTAACGTTTGCATAACCTGGTGCTGCTCAATCTCAGCAGGCGCGCCTTCCATCAAAATATGGCTTGCATGTTTGACCACCCCGCAGCCGCTTCGAAAAATCAGCAAAGCTACCAAAACACTCACCAGCGCATCAGTCCAT
>CALAPG010000301.1 GCA_937889485.1 uncultured Moraxella sp.
TTTTGATAAAATATTCATTGAAAATCAACCTATTGAATCAGTGTTGTGTTGAATTTATTTGTATCTATTTCATCTTTTTTTGCTCTTTTTAAAATTTGATTTACGCCATAAATACGCCATAATAAGTAAAAATATCATAAGGCGTAAAAATGGGTACAATCACGCAGCGTAAGTTAGTCAATGGATCAATACGCTATCGTGCTGAAATTCGAATCAATCGAAAAGATTTACCAATATATAAAGAAAGTAAAACATTTGGATCGAAGAAAGTTGCAGCAATTTGGTTAGCAAAAAGGGAAGCTGAAATAGAAGAAAATCCTGAAATTTTGTTTGGTCAAGAAGATGTAATAGATCTAACTCTTTCTAACGCTATTTCGAAATATTTGGCGGAAGTGGGAGCTGAGTATGGACGAACTAAAACATATTCACTCAAACTTATTCAGAAGTTTCCAATCGCGCGGCATGTTATCACAAAAATTAAATCGACTCATATTGCGGAACACGTAGCTCTACGCAAAAAAGGCATTGAAGATCTAAGACTCGCTCCTGTTGCATCTAGTACACTCCAGCATGAGCTTTTACATATTAGAGGGGTGCTATCTCATGCAGCGGTGATGTGGGATATAGATATTGATCTAAATGCCTTTGACAAAGCGACAGCGCAATTACGAAAAACACGCCAAATTTCTTCAAGTCAGAAAAGAGATAGGCTCCCGACCAATGATGAGCTGATGGCACTTACAAAATCAGCGGCACCAAAATCTTTATCTCAGCAGGTGAGCATGACCTAACCGAAAACATCGTGCATATTGTGCTAGCGCGCCTACCTGATGCCCCAGAAGGCACCAAAGGGATTTCGTTGTTTATCGTGCCAAAATTCTTGGTAGATGAGCAAGGGACTATCGGAGAGCGCAATGCCGTAAGCTGCGGCTCTATTGAGCACAAAATGGGCATCAAAGCGTCTGCCACAGCGGTGCTCAACTTTGATGGCGCGACAGGCTACTTGATTGGCGAGCCGCACAAAGGGCTAAAAGCCATGTTTACCTTTATGAATACCGCGCGCCTTGGCACAGGTATCCAAGGGCTTGCGCACATGGAACTGGCTTTTCAAAACGCCCTGCCGTATGCCAAAGAACGCCGCTCCATGCGCGCTTTATCGGGCAAAAAAGAGCCTAACCAAGTGGCAGATGCCATCATTCATCATGCCGATGTCGCCCGTATGCTCCTGACCCAAAAAGCCTTCTCAGAAGGCGCGCGTTCCATGATTTATCACGCTGCGCGTTATGCCGATAAAATGTTTGAAGCGGCAATGACAGGCGATGAGGCAGAATTTCATAAATGGGATGACAAACTGGGCTTTTACACCCCCGTACTTAAAGGTTTCTTAACCGAGCTTAGCTTAGAATCTGCCAAACACGGCATGCAAATCTATGGCGGACATGGCTATATCAAAGAATGGGGCATGGAGCAAATCGCTCGTGATGCCCGCATTGGCACCTTATATGAAGGCACCACAGGCGTACAAGCGCTAGACTTGTTGGGTCGTAAAGTGCTTATCCAATCAAAAGGTAAATTGGTACTTGATTACACCGCCAACATCATGAAATGGTGCAGTGAATACGCCCTTGACAAAGGCATGCGTAAGTTTGTGTGGCAGCTCACCAAATACTGCGCTGAGTGGAACACCTTGACCACGCGCATCATGCTCACCGCGCGCAAAGACCGTGAAATCGTCTCAGCGGCATCGGATGATTACTTGATGTATTCAGGCTATGTCATCATGGGCTATCACTGGGCACGCATGGCAGCCATCGCTTATGACAAGCTCAAAAATGGCGGTAGCGAAACCCAAGAATTCTATGAAGCCAAAATCAAAACCGCTGAGTTTTATTTTGAAAAACTGCTGCCACGCGCGTCAGGTATTTCAGAAAGTATGCTAACACCCAGCGAAGTGATGGCATTAGACTTAGATAGCTTTAACTTTTTAGACTAATCAGTTAAACTTGTTGCGCCCAACCGCGCAACGCTGATCATGGTACAATACCAAAAAGCTGCTCAATTGATATTGGGGCAGCTTTTTGTCATTTTATCTAACACTTTGATACTTTAGCCAACCTTCGCCAATACAAGCTGCTCTTATGGAATTTACCGAATTTTCTCATCACGTCATTACCCAGCTCCACCAAGACATTGACGGCTATCTGCACGCCTGTCAGCTGCCCAATCCCCTTGAGCAGGCAAGCCTATATGCCATGACCAATGGCGGCAAACGGGTGCGTCCCCTGTTGGTTGCTGCCACATATGCCACCCTAAGCCCGTCTGCACAGCCGCATACCCTTAGCGGTGACGTCAGACGCGCCATGATGGCGGTAGAATGTTTACATGGTTATTCATTGGTGCATGATGATTTGCCCTGTATGGACGATGACGCGCTACGCCGCGGACGGGCGACCACCCACATTGCGTATGGCGAAGCAGCTGCCTTACTGGCAGGGGATGTATTACAAACCTTGGCATTTGAAGCGTTTAGCCATGTATTTTTTGGGGAAGACTGCCAATATGCGACTGCTTTATCGGCGGTTTTTGCGCCTAGAGCTAGACGTATGGTGATGGGGCAAATGCTGGATGTCAACGGCGAAGCGCAGCAGCTAACCCAAAGCGCGCTAGAAGCAATTCACCGTGATAAAACAGGCGCGCTCATTGAAGCATCTGTGTTGATGGGGGCAATATGTGCCAAGGCTAATAGCCGTCAACTTGATGCGGTCACGGTCTTTGCCAACCATATTGGCTTAGCTTTTCAAGTGCAAGATGATATTTTGGATGTGGTGGCTGATAGCGAGCAGCTTGGCAAACCTGCAGGCAGCGATGAAAAACTGGATAAATCCACCTATGTCAAACTACTGGGCGTTGACGCTGCCAACCAGTATGCGCAAAGTTTGTTTGACACCGCCAAACAGGCAATCACGGCAGAATTTGGCTCACACAATTATTTGATAGATTTGGCGGATTGGTTATGGCAAAGAGAAAAATAATTGACGCCAGCGCTTCACTTAAAAAGTAGGCTGTAGGCTAAAACACCTAATAAAGCACCTGAGAAAGGTTGTTACCAGAGCCGCCCTATAAGCGGCTTATTTTTTGCGAAAGCCTGCAAACAAGCCTTCATGCACTATTTTTGGCATTTTCATGGTTACGGTGTCTGATAACAAATCATGCACCGCCAAACCTTGCTTATTAATCCATGCAAACCAATAATTAAACAGCAAACCCATAAACATACTCAGATAAATCGCCCCTGAAGTACGATGAATCAAAAACCCAAGCCCACCGCACAGCGCGGGTAGCACACACGCCGCCAAAATCCGCTTCACTGCTTTCCCCCAAGACAGCAGTGAACCATCACGGTTCATGGTCTTAAGCCGCCATGTCTGCATGCCCAGCGTCTGCCCTGCCTTGCGCCAAAACACCCCATAAAACCCCACCAAAATCATCACAAACGCAGGAATTTGCACAAAGTTTCGGTACCAATGCGGCAAGGTTGTCGCCTGCGTCATTTGTGTACCTGCCACACCCAAAAGTTTGGTGCCTAGCACAATGAGCAGCATTTGCACAAAAAACAATACTGCCAAAATCAGCATACCGTCATACAGTATTGCCATCAAGCGCGTACCTGCTTTGGCAATGATTGGCTGTTCTTGGGTCGTATGGGCAACGGGCGAAATCTGTGTCATGGCGGTTCCCAAGTTGATAAAAGATAAGCAAAATTGTAGCCTAAACACACACAAAATACCATGGGTATCACTGTGACGGCACATACAGGGAGATTTACAAAAAAGGCTATACGACCACTCAGCCAAAAAACAAGCAAAAAAAAACCGCCTAAAGTCAAAGACTGGCGATTTCTTAACATTCTAGAATAGTTAGTGGTGCGCTTGGAGGGAGTCGAACCCCCGACCCTCAAGTTCGTAGCCTGATGCTCTATCCAACTGAGCTACAAGCGCTTAAACTAACATCTTCATCGAAGTGGGCGTCATTATAAGTGGTTTTTTTTACTTAGTCAAGCATTTATTTTTGATTTTTTAAAAATAATTTTTGCTAACTAAATGGCGGTGACGGAGGGATTCGAACCCTCGATACAGTTGCCCGTATGCATCCTTAGCAGGGATGTGGTTTCAGCCACTCACCCACGTCACCAAAAAAATACTACTTAACAGACTACACCACTGTGAGGCTTTATCAAAATATGATGATCTCTCAGTGTTGTGGGACGGCATTATAACAAACTTTGATAAAATTGCAAGACCTTTTAAAAAATTGTGTTAGCAATAATCGTTAAATAGGCAGTTTTCTAGAACCACGGGCGTGATATAGGCAAGATGACGGCAAGATAAACGCGGGTTAAACATCAAATCAACACAAAAACGGCGGTGTCTGTCCTATAATCTTTGGGCATGGCTAACTGTTAGCGGATGAGTTGAGGTAAATGCCGCTTTTGGTTAGTTGATGTTGTTATTTTTAGGTATTTTTTTAGGTATTTTTTGAGGGATAGGACAAAATGACGCCAACCACTGCTAACATGCGACCCACTGTATTATGTTTTTCAGGGCTCGACCCCTCTGGGGGTGCGGGTTTGCAAGCCGATATTGAGTCGATTGGGCAGGCTGGCAGTCATGCCGCTATTGCTTGTACGGCAGTGACGGTGCAAAGCTCCCAGCAGGTGCTTGGGTTTGAGGCGTGCAGCGCTTCGTTAGTGCGCGAGCAAGCGTTGGCAGTGTTGGGCGATTTACCTGTGAAGGCTATCAAGTCTGGGATGTTGGGTACCACGGATAATATTGCAATGTTGGTAGAGCTGTTTGTGAATCAAACGATTGCCGCTCATACCCCGTATGTGCTTGACCCCGTATTGGTTGCTAATAGTGGGGCTGCTCTGGGGGATAAGGCTACGCTCGTGGATGCGTTTGCTGCGTTGTTACCGTTTGCCACGGTGGTGACGCCAAACAGCTTGGAGCTGCGTGATTTGACGGGGATTGATAACCTTCATAACGCCGCCAAAGATATTTGCCAACGCGGCGCGAAAGCGGTATTGGTCAAGACATCGCATGATAGCCAAGCGCAAGGGATTGAGCAGTTTTTGTATATCAAGCAGGGCAATGCTGTGCAGCTTTCGTATCAAACCATTGTGCCGAGGTTTGAGGGGGAGTTCCATGGCTCAGGCTGTAGTTTGGCAAGCTATATTGCAGGGCGATTGGCACAGGGTGACGCGTTGGTGACGGCTGCCCAATGCGCGGATATTTGGATTGAACAGGTATTATCCGCCGCTGATGTGCCGCACGTGACAGGACAAAGAATCCCCAAACGTTTTTTGTACACCCCGCTGGCAAACCCTATAATGGTATAGATTTTGCCCCATGATTGTGTCATTTTTTTGGTGATAATAGCCTAATTTTTGTGTGAGAAGGATAACTACCCTTGGACTGGTCTGATCTGCAACCCTTATTATTTGAGCTTGGGTTTATCACTCATGTGTTGGTGACGTTGGGTTTGGTGGTGCGAGTCATTCAGCAGCAGCGCCGCCAAAGCGTGGCGATTGCTTGGATTGCGGTGTTGTTTGCGCTACCTGTACTGGGGATTGTTGGTTATTTTTTGTTTGGTGAGATCAATATTGGGCATCGCTACCGAACGCGTAGTTTGATGGCACAGCAATTGTTGCATGATTTTGCAAGTGCCCAGCAGATTGATTTTAATGAAGTTTCAGCTGATTTGGATGATGAAGCAAGCCAACTGAGTCGTTTGGCACTGCGAAAAACAGGCTTGGGTGTCTATGATCCTCATACCCTCACGTTGTTGAGTGGTGCTGAGTCAATTTTTGCCAGTTTATTGGCAGATATTGAGTCCGCTCGTACGGTGATTTTTTTGGAGTTTTATATCATTGCACCGCAAGGGCGGGTTGTGGTGCTGCTAAAGGCGCTGATCGCTGCTGCCGCGCGCGGTGTGCAAATTCATCTGTTGGCTGACAGCGTGGGCAGTCATGCTTTTTTTCGCAGTGATTGGGTGGCTACGCTTAAGCAGGCAAGGGTTCATGTGCACGAGTCTTTGCCTGTGGGGTTGTTTAAGACCATTGTCAAACGCATTGATATTCGCAATCACCGCAAGTTGGCAGTTTTTGATAACTGTTATGGGTATATTGGCAGTTTTAATTTGATTGATCCCAATTTTTTTAAACAAAACGCGCAGGTCGGGCAATGGGTGGATGTCATGATGCGAGTGGAAAGTCATGATAAGGTTAATTCTGTCAAAGCCATGGCACTACTTGCGACCACGGATATTAGTGCCGAAACCAAGAATAATTTGTCCCACCTCAAAAAGCTGATTCATAAGTTTACCAAGGCTTGGTATATTGACGCTGCCGCACGCCCGCCACATCGTTATCCGCTGTTTCATAAATCACGAAGAACTGAGCAGCCCCCTACCGCTTTATCCAACATTGCTCATTTGCAACATGATTATCATGCCTACCCTTCGATAAGTCAGGTTCCTGTTCAGCTCATCCCTTCGGCGCCAGAACTGACAGGGCATGTGATTTATGAAACCTTGGTGTGTGCAATTTTTGCGGCAAAAAAACAAGTGGTGATGACCACGCCCTACTTTGTGCCCGATGATGCGCTATTGCTTGCTATAACAACTGCCGCCAAACAGATCGGAAGAGCGTCGTGTAGGGAAA
>CALAPG010000302.1 GCA_937889485.1 uncultured Moraxella sp.
ATGGCAACCGCGTACTTGCCCATGCGCTACAATATGGGGTAGAAGGCTACAAAAAATCAGCAACATTGGTGAGCAGCAACCTTACCGAAGATGCGACAAGTTTGGGGGTTTACCTGCAAGATCGTATGGATTTTGGACGGGTAGTTCTTACCCCTGGGGTACGCTTTGACCATTATGAACCATCAAAACGCCTCAACAGCAGTACGTATCACGAAGTAACAGGTGCGCTTGCAGGTGAAGTTAAACTTAGCGACGACCATACGTTATTTGCCAGTTATACCCAGTTATTTAATGGCCCACCGCTACCTGAAACCCTGCACCAAAATGGGCAAACATTGGTCAATGACAGCGTCAAAGCAGAAACAGGTGCCAACCAAGAAATTGGGTTTAGTAGCCAATTTCACGGTATTTTTGACCCCAAAGACAAGTTGGGTATGACTGCCAAATACTTTAATACCGATTATGATAATAAACTGACCAGAACCACGGGTATCGATTGCAAAACTGCCAAACCGCTGGCGGGTGGCAAGTGTGCGATATATCAAAACGCGGGTGAAACGCAGGTCAAAGGTTACGAAATTACCAGCCATTACCGCCTTAATGATATCCGTCTTAATGCAGGCTATGCGCATGCCAAAAGCAACACCCAACAAGGCTACCGTTTAAGTAAAGATGCGGGCAATCAGCTCAATTTTGGCTTTAACTATGACCTAAGCCCCCAGCTAAGTCTAGGTAGCAATATTCGTCATGTAGCAAGCCTTAATCGTCGTACCAGTAGCAGCGCCGCAGTGCAGCTGCCAAGCTTTACCACTTATGACGTGTTTGGTAGTTTTCGCCCATCTCAGCTTCCACAGCTTAGCATTGACGCAGGCGTCTATAATGTGACCGATGCCTACTATGCCGAGCATACCTCACGCAGCAGTGACTATGCGATGGGCAGAAATATCAAAGTCGCCATGAATTACCAATTTTAAGCGCGTGTTGCTACCCACGAGCCTTCACGACAAGCAATAAACCACAAACCACAAACAACAAACAAAAGGTTATCAACGTGTCTGTTAGTCCTGCTATAATGCCCATTAACACAATCGCTGAGCACCGCTGGCAAGTGCCATCGACAGCGGTCATCAAAACTGCCAGTGGGGTGGTGGTACTGCATGTTTGTATTATGATGGCACTGCTAGCGATGTCACCACTAACCACCCCACCGCCCAAAGTGACACCGCCTTTAGTCATCCAGTATCTACAGAGTGCTGACCCAAAGGCTGCAACGCTAGCGGTAACCGCACCAGCAGCAGAAGCCATAAAAAGCCGCCAACCCAATAGCGAGCCGACGCCTGACAAACCCCGCCCACAACCCCCAACCGTGGCAAAAACGCCAGCCGCTACGCATACCCCTACCAAAACTGCACCCCGTGCACCAACGACCGAGCCAAGCCCCGTGTCATCGCGCGTGACCCCAGCGGCTACTCAGTCACAAACGCGTACAATTCCCTCAAAGCCCTCAAAGCCCATTATACCGTCAACGTCAGCTCCCTCAGAGAGTGGGGTTGCGGTATCCGTTTTATCTGAGCAAACACGTGATACAATAACCCAATCACGCTTAGCCCAACAACAAGAACAACAGCGGCAAGCACAGGCAGCTGCCCATGAACAAGCCGTACGTGACCAAGCGGCTCAAGAAAAAGCCGCTCAAGAAAAAGCCGCCAAAGAACAACAAGCCCGTGACCAAGCTGCCCAAGAAAAGTTAGCGCAAGAAAAATTGGCGCAAGAAAGAGCCGCTGCACAAACGACCCCCGTTAGCTTTGGCAATGGTGAAGCGCGTTGGCGATCGCGCCCTAATACACGACTACCAGAAAATTTGGCGCGTCTCATTGAGGAAGAAAATTTATCTCACTTAGGTGTGCGCCTCACCGTGAGCGCGGCAGGCAATGTCACTGCCGTGACCATTACCCAGTCTTCAGGTAATCGCCTAATTGACAATACCATTCGCCAGCGCCTGCAATCGGCAAAGTTGCAACCGTTTATTCGTAATGGTGTGGCGGTGGCAGGGATTGGTAACCTGACCATCAACCTTCGTTAGACATTGTAATATTTATTGTTAAATAAAATACGGCACCCAAACATTGGGCTGCATGCAAAAAATAACCTGTATCGTGGTGATGATTGTCTGACAGACGGCGCCGCTTTTCGCTAGGATGACGCAGTACAGGATTTCAAATTTTTTTAGGAGTTTGTATGGATTTTTCTCATTATTGGCAATACACTGATTTGATTACCAAAAGCCTTTTTTTTGTGTTGTTAGGCTTGTCGGTGTTGTCTTGGGTGACAGGTATTTTGCGTATTTTACAAAGTCGTAAATTGGTCACAACCATCTCACAAACGTTATCACAACAAATGTTACCCATCAAACATCAGCTTGCAAGCGTGGTTACCGCCAATCACAAGCCATTCATGGAGCAGCACCTACTGATGCAGATAAACCGTTACCGTTTTGCCAGTGAAACGGGGCTTAGTATTTTGGGAACCACCGCTGCCATTGCGCCTTTTGTAGGACTATTTGGGACAGTTTGGGGGATTTTTCATGCCCTGAGTAGTATTGCCCAATCTGGACAGGCAGGGCTTGGACAAGTGGCAGGCCCAGTGGGTGAGGCGTTGATCATGACAGGTGTGGGTTTAGCGGTTGCCATTCCTGCAGTCATTATGTACAACTTAAGCGTTCGTATCAACCGAAAAGCCATGCACATTGCTAACGATACCGCCCATCGTATTTTGGCTGAG
>CALAPG010000303.1 GCA_937889485.1 uncultured Moraxella sp.
GTGCAGTTGTGCCAAATGGCAACTCCCATAGTCCTGGGTCGTTGACCAAACCTGAACAGCCCATAATTTTGGTACCAGGGTTGGCAGATTTGCCTTGTGACAGACTATGATACCATTCAACCCCATGTAACATAATGCCAGGCATATTGTTTAAAGATTCTACGTTATTGACGACCGTGGGACGTCCCCAAGCGCCTGAGACTTGTGGAAAAGGCGGTTTGGTACGTGGGTTGGCGCGGCGACCTTCTAGGGAGTTGATAAGAGCGGTTTCTTCACCGCAAATATAGCGACCCGCACCTGTATGCACGTGCAAGTCAAAGCTATAACCCGATCCCATGATATTATCGCCCAAGTAGCCTTTGGCGCGGCATTCATCTAGGGCGTTATTGAGGCGTTTTGCCGCTTCAATATACTCACCACGGATAAAAATATAGCCAGCGGTTGCGCCAATGGCATAGCCTGAGATAATCATGCCTTCAATTAACTGAAATGGCAGACGCTCCATCAATAGGCGGTCTTTAAATGTCCCTGGCTCCATCTCATCAGCATTACAGATAAGGTAGCGAGGCCCACCATCAGGTGGGGTCATAAACGTCCATTTGAGACCTGCATTAAAGCCTGCACCCCCGCGCCCACGCACGTTGGCATCTTTAATCATATTACCCACGTCTTTGGCAGATTTGGCAAGGGCGTTTTTTAAGCCCTCAAAACCTTTTAGGCTTTCATAAGTGGCTAGGTCTAGCACTGAGTCATAATGCGCCAGACGCCAAGTCAGTGGCTTGGTTTCGCTGGTCGCTGTTTCTTTATCGCCATAGATAGGAATAATTTGTTCACCTAACTGACTGGGTGACTTACCAATTTTACGGTTATTAATTTGACGGGTTATATTCATGCGTATTGCTCCAGCAACTCAGCAATCTCTTCAGGTTGGACGGGACCATAGGTGTCTTCATCAATAAGTACGGCAGGGCCTTTATCACAATTACCCAAACAACAGATCGGTAATAAGGTAAAACGGTTGTCGGGGGTAGTTTGACCAAAACTAATGCCAAGGGTGCGCTCAAAGGCTTGACCCAAGCTTTCAGCTCCTACCAAATAACAGCCAATTGAGTCACATACCAAAATCACATGGCGACCAACGGGTGACCGATAGATACGGTTATAAAACGTTGCCACCCCTTCCACATCGGTGACAGGGATTTTTAGGATATTGGCGATGGCATTGACCTGTGCATCATCTACCCAACCATTGCGGCGCTGTACAATTTTAAGGGCATCAAGCGATGCTGCACGGCTTTGTGGATAATGGTGCATAAATTCATGAATTTCTGCAATTTCTACTTCGGTTAGAATGCTTGCCACATCCACCTTTGGGGTTTTATCGGTTACAATTTTCATCGGTGGTTTTCTCCTAACGGTCAACGTCTGCCATTACAACGTCAATTGAC
>CALAPG010000304.1 GCA_937889485.1 uncultured Moraxella sp.
TATCCGTGTTTGAAATTGCCAAAGATGAGCACCATGACCATCTTGTCTGTGACCAATGCGGCAAAATTATTGAATTTCATAACGAAGAAATTGAGAATCTACAAGAAAAAGTCGCCAAAGAATTTGGCTTTAGTTTGGCAGGTCACTCACTGGTACTCTACGGCATCTGTGATGACAAAAAATGCCAAAGTGTCCTGAAGAAATAATGGTTGGCACCATCCTACGACGACATAAACGCTGACAGCTAAGCCTCATAGCGACCACAGGGCTGCATCAACTAGACCCATCATGGGGCTTTAATTCTTGACATCTAAACCCACTTATCAGCAGCGCTATCGCATACACGCTAGCGCCTACCACACAAAGTGCCAGTAGGGCTGCTAGTTTAAGCGTTGGCGTGGCTTGTCGCGGAAAATAATGTACCCCACCTGCAAGCGCTGCCGCCATCGCCACATTTGCCACCACAAAAATTCTGCCAAGCCGCCACCAATGCGCGCGCAATCGATAAATATCTTGGGTGTGTAAATAATAATACAGTAACCCTGCATTGAGCAGGGATGCCAAGGTATTAGCCAGCGCCAAGCCTGCATGAGGCGCAATGTGCCAGTATTTAAACAACCCAGCAAATACAAGACTTAGCACCACATTGGCAATGACACTGACCACTCCCACTTTAACAGGGGTACGGCTATCCTCACGGGCAAAAAACGCGGGGGCAAAAATTTTGATGAGCATAAATCCCAAAATCCCCCCAGACAAGCATTGTAGCGCCAATCCACTCATCAAAGCATCCTGCCGCCCAAACTCACCATGCTCAAATAGTGCCACCATCAGCACCTCACTAATCATACCCAATGCCAGTGATGCAGGCATCCCGACCAACAAAGTCAAACGCGTAGCCCAGTCTAGGGTATGGGTAAACTCCGTGTGATTTTGGGTGCGCATACTTCTCGATAAACTGGGTAAAATCACCGCCGCAATCGCCACGCCAATCAGCCCAAGAGGTAGCTCGCTCATGCGCTCTGCCGTGTATAGCCAAGAAACCGAGCCATCAACCATCATAGAAGCCAGCACCGTATTGACCAACATATTAATTTGGGTCACTGAAACCCCAAAAATGGCAGGCAGCATCAGCGTTAACATACGCCGCACCCCAGGGTGCACAAAACTCACCTTGGGCATGACCAGCAGCTGATGACCGTGTAACTGAGGCAACTGAATCAGCAGCTGCAATAACCCCGCCACCGCTACCGCATACCCCACTGCCAAAATAGGCTTGGGTGCATACGGTGATAGCCACAGCGCGGCAACAATCATACAAATATTAAGAATAATAGGCGCAAACGCGGGCAAGGCAAAGCGCCCCACACTTTGTAAAATACTACTGACAAATGCTGTCATAGCAATAAACAACAAATAAGGAAAGGTGATACGCAGTAGCTCAACAGCGGTATTAAACTTATCTGGCTCATGCACATAGCCCACCGCAAACACCGTGATGACCCACGGCGCAAATACCACCACCAACGCCGTCAAACCCGACAATATTAACAGCAGTGCCCCTGCTGCGCGGCTGATAAGAATTTGCAGCGCCACCAAATTTGAATCAGAGGCAGATGAGGCGCCAAGCGTTTTAAGCGGATACTGAGACAACACAGGCACAAATGCTTGCGCAAAGGCGCCCTCGGCAAACAGCCGCCGCAAAAAATTGGGCAATCTAAAAGCGACCAAAAACGCATCCATCATGCCGCCTGTCCCAAACACACTCATCAATACCATATCGCGTATCAGTCCCAAAATACGTGACAACAGGGTAAAAAAACTAACGATAGCCGTGGATTTTAGCAATTTAGACATAGCACATCACAGAGGTCAAAAAACAAGAACAGCCGTTGGTATCATCTAGGTATAACATGGACATCACGTGGGTATTCATAGGCGCCAAGATTTTAGCACCTTTTAGCCTACCCATACCAAAAAAACGTGACCTATTGCCCTAAGCGCTGCACATGGCGCCCTGTTTCACCCAGTAACCAACCCAGTAATTAAATCAGTAATCAATGCGCTATCAGCTGACGTATTTTTTGCCAGTCAAAATACCCACCAGGGTCGGATTTTCTTCCACGGGCAATATCGCTGTGCCCTGCTAGGTGATGGCGCGTTTTGGGATACGCATCATACAGCGCCGCAATTACTGCCGCCAATGTTTGGTATTGACGCTCCTCAAATTCGCTATAATCATCGCCCTCAAGTTCAATACCAATTGAATAATCATTACAGTTATCCATCCCCAGATAGCTTGACTTGCCCGCATGCCACGCACGGTCATTAAAATTGACAAACTGGGTTACTTGCCCATCACGCGTAATCAATAAATGCGCGGATACCTGCTGCTGATAAATCGTGGCAAAATACGGGTGGGCGTTTGGGTCTAGCTGATTTTGAAAAAACGCTTTGATAACATGCTGCCCCTGGGCATCCACCCACCCAAACTCACTGGGAGGTAGGCTGATATTATGAATCACAATCAGATGAATGTCGGCAGGGTTTGGGCGCTGTCCAAAATTGGGCGAGGCGATAAACTCGCAAGGCTGCAACAGACCTTGATGAATGGTATAAGCAGACATAAAATAAGCACCCTCAATATCCAATAGAATGCCTAATTTAGCATAAAATCCGACCATTACAGGGCGCTAACCGAAAAATACATTTTAAAAAAGTAAATTTCTAAAAAAATGTTATGCTGTCTGCTAAGTGCATAAAAGGGTAGTAACACATGACAGATTGGATAATTACGGGTTTGGTAATTGCGGTGGTAATCGCTTTTGTACGCATTTTTTCACAAAACAGCCAAATTTTACGCCTAGAAAAAAAGCTTAATAACTTACAAAAACAGCTTGCAGCGGTGATGGCAAGCGAGTACCTAGCCAAAAACCCCACTCCAAATCTGCCAACATCCTCCCAATCAGCGCAGACTTTGGCTACATCACAAGCCGCGCCTATCCTAACCACACCGCCACCAGCGTCAATCAGCGTAAGCGAGTCACTGCCTATTGAGACGCCCTCCACAACCCCTAACGTGGTGACGTCAAGTCAGCTGCGTACTCCCGTGACGCAAGACGACAGTGCGCCTCGTGTGGTTACCTCGCTGTTTTACAGTCTAAAAGGTTGGTTTTTGGGTGAAAACTTGGTGGTGCGCGTGGGGGCGTTGGTTTTGCTGGTTGGGGTGGTATTACTGCTTAAGCTTGCCAGTCAATATATTCAAGTGTCGATGCCTGTACGTATGGCGATGGTAGCCATGGGCGGTTTGCTACTGACGGGCGTGGGTTATAAAACCACTGCCAAAAGGCGGGGCTATGGGCTTACCCTACAAGGGGCAGGGTTTGCGGTCATTTATCTTACGGTGTTTGCCAGTTTTAAACTTTATGGACTACTGCCGCCCACGCTCACCTTTGTGATGCTGGCGGTACTGGCGATGTTTACGGTGATGTTTTCGGTGTGGCAAAATGCGTTGGTGCTTGCGGTGTTGGCATTTGGTGGAGCATTTTTTGCGCCAATTTTGGTTAGTCGCCCCGATGGTAGCGTGGTGATGTTGTTTGGTTATTATCTGCTGCTTAATGTGGCAGTGGCAGTGATTGCGCATTATCGCACTTGGAAGTTACTTAATGCGTTAAGCCTTGTTACCACGTTTGGGCTGGCGTATGTGTGGGGGTTTGGACAGTTTCAGCAGCTTCAAGGTGAGGGTGAGGGCGTGCCTGTGTGGGCAGCGATGCGGTGGCAGCTGATTGGCTTGTTGGTGGCGCATATGGCATTGTATTTGTTTATTGCGGTACGTTATTCGCAGCAAGTGGTGCGCTATAACCAACAAGCGAGCATGACAAAACCGCATGTTGGCGGTTGGCAGGCTTATAGTCCGATTTTATCGATAGATGCAGGTCTGTTATTTGGTACGGCATTAATGGGGTTTGGTTTGATGGCAAGTCTGCTCAATGATTTGCCATATCATTTGGCAGTGGCAAGTAGTGGGTTATCAGCGGTTTATTTGGCACTGGGGTTTTGGTTGTTACAACAGCATCGTAATCCTATACGCCAAAACCTAGACGCCCGTGAGGGGTTTGATAATAGTTTTGAGGTATTGATTGAAGCAAGCCTTGCTTTGGGTTGTGGTTTTTTGGCGTTGGTGATGCCACTGGCGTTGTCAGGGCAATGGTTAAATATTGGTTGGGCGGTGCAAGGGGCGGGCTTGGTGTGGCTTGGGCAGCGTACAAGGCGGCGCTGGACAGGGTTTTTGGGCTTGTCATTACAAGCGGCAAGTCTGGTGTTATTAGTCGCCTTTGAGGCGGTGATGCGGCAGTGGTATTTGTTGTTAGATAGCTTGTCTGTACCGCACCAAGCGCTGATGGCAGATTTTTCTTCAACCTTGCCTGCGGCGGTGTTGAGTGCTACCGTGCTGTTGTCGGGGTTTGTGTTGCGTCACGGTTTGCCAAGCGTTCGCCCTCAGACAGCGATGATACCCACACCCGTTGGCAAGGCAGCAATGGCTGCTTTTGGCTTGAGTTTTATTTTATCGAGTATTGGTTTTTTGCTCTATATCGCTGCGATTTGTTCTACAAATACGCGGGGGGTGGCAGCCGCTAGCGATTTAAGTTTCAAACTTGCGGTGGGTATGATGGTGTTTTTGCTAGTTGGGCAGCGCATTGAGACACGCTTTGGCTGGCAAGCGCTGTGTAGGCTTAGCCGTTTGATATTGCCGTTTGCTATGCTGAGTTGGGCGGCGGTCTGCCATCGCTATTTTGCGGTACATATTGATTATAATGCCGATTATCAAGTTACCAACTTTAGCGGCTTGGGGCAGTATTTATTGGGCATGTTGGGCTGTTTGGCAATGGCAAAGCTACTGGGGGCTTGGCTGCTTCGTGGTTGGCACCAACAGGGGGTGGCAATACAGGTCGACCAAGTGGTATGGCTGCTGACGCTGATTGCAATGGCAACGTGGCTGCTGCAAGCAGTGCCGTTTGGCTATTGGCAAGCGGGTGCAGAGCTAAGCGCCATTGTGACGGTGCTACCCATGGTGGTTAGTGTGATTGGGCTGATTGGCTTATTGTATTTACCGACGACTTGGCAACGCCTGTACCAGCGGCTAGTGCCTTGGCTTGAGCCGACTGCGCTGCTGCGTCATAGTGGCTACATATTGATGCCGTTAACTTTATTTTGGCTGATCAATGCCAATTTATCCTTGGATGGACAATTACTTGGCAGTTATGTGCCTGTGCTTAACCCCTTGGATTTGACACTCATTGCTATTTTATTGTACCAAGCTTATCTAGCAATTAAAGCGCATAACCGTATTAGACCGTGGCTTAGCTTGGTGTGCGCGCTTGGTGCGTTTATTACTTTAAGTAGCATGATGGTGCGGAGTTTTGCCAGTTTATGGGGCACCCCGATATGGCAAGATGGCGCTTGGCAAGTGAGCGAGGTGCAAACAGGGCTGACTATCTTATGGACAATCACCGCGATGATACTCATGTTTTTGGCAAACAAAAAAGCCATGCGTGTGGTATGGTTTGCAGGCATGGCGTTGCTGGCGCTGGTGGTGGCAAAATTGATGATGGTGGATATGTCTAACACCAGTGCCGTGCTACGGGTCGTGTCTTTTATTGGGGCAGGGCTACTGATATTGGTGATTGGTTATTTGGCGCCGTTGCCACCCAGAGCCGCCCATGCTGATACAAAATCACAAGATTAGGTGCGGCATACCCCAAAAACTGTACTCGCAATTTTGTAGTCAAATTGTAATATTTGGCTAAAAATTGCGCAAAATGTCCGCTATCTTGTAATGACTTTGTTGCATAGTATGGATGTTTTAAATGGGAATTGTTAACATTTATTGTAGCTGCCGACAGGTGTCTTGCCTGCAATTTTTTGTACTTTGGTGGTGTTAGGGTGGCATCAGGGTGGTATCAAAGGTGGGGCGGCGGTAAATCTTCGAAAGATTTCTGTGAACAAATTCAACAAGTTACCAAATTTCGCTATTTTGACATGGGCAAAAAATCATGGTTAAATGCGCCTCAAAATGTAGAGATACTTTGTTTAACTTAGACCGTTTAACTTAGTTAAACCTTTTAACCTAGATCCCTGCGCTAAACTATGCCCAATAAAGCTGCACATTGGCATAAGAGTTAGCGTAGTAGTTTGCGCCAATGCCCCAAAAAAAATAACTGGACGACCGCCCATGCTTACTGTTTTTTGTTTAGATGTTTTGTTATGCCTGTATCCATAAAAAGTAAGCCCTATTGCAAAAACAGGCTTGCCAAACACCGTACCTATGTTTTGACAGTGGGATTACTCACGCCATTATTACTGATCATTCCTGTGGTTTATACCCAAGCTGAGGATGTCAAATCTAGCACCCAATCCAAGGACGTAGTCACCAAGACCGCGCATCAAGACACAGCTGCAACTCAAAAAACGGGTGAGGATAGCTCCCTTGGGCGTCTCAGTGATGACAGCTATGGTTTTGAACAACTGCAAGACTTGTTTGTTGTGGATCTTGACTTGCCAACAGACAAGTTTGACAGTAGCCCTCATAGCGCCCAGCTAATCAAGTTTTCTTCTTTAACCCCAAGCCTATTAGCGCTCATTTTTGAGCCAAACAATCACCTAATCAGCGATAAGCAAAACTACCGCGTGATAGATGCCCACGGTCGCCTTATGCCGACTGCCATTCGGGCAGTATTCAAAAATACCACGGTTAACCGCCCTGTACCCGCCGTAAGCGTGGAAACCGATAATCCCAATGCGGTTGAAAAATTGCGTCACGCCCTACGCATTGAGCTTGCCAATGTCGAGAATTCTCAGTCAGTTGATATTGACTTGGGTGATTTTCCTAGTAATGTGCTACCTGCGGTTACCAACAGCCCGATTCGGACGTGGTGGCTAGCCAATCCTAACCGTATTAATGAGTCATCTGCCAAAACGCCGCCCACAGCCGTGACATTGTGGCTAAAATTTTCGCCTATTGATGCGGAACGCCCAAGCAGGCGCCCGTTACAACTGCAAGTGTATGGCAGTGACAATCTGCAAAGTTGGCAATTGATGAGCCAAAGTGTGGTGAGTCCGTTTGAAAATACCGCCGCTAACGCCCCAGCCAATTCCAAGCAGTCTGCCCCAACAGGCAATGCCATTGCTATTGAAGCAAAACATGCCAATTATCGTTATTGGCAAGTGATCGCCAATCAACCGATCAACTTGCAAACCACCACGGTCAGTTATGTGGTCAATGAACCCAACTATTTTTTGACCCGCGCCAATTTTTCTCAAGATAAAAAACACCCTTCACAGTGGCGGTTTAGTTTGCCGCAGCCCATTCTTGCCTCAGGTATGAACTTTTTTGTGCCAGAAAATCAGCTTTGGCAAGTGACCACAAGCCTTCCTAAGCAAGAAGCGGCACAAATTGCCAATATGCAACCATCCGCCCCACCGTCCACAAATCTCCCCCTTGCCAGTGCCCAAGTGGACAAAAACCACACAGCTATGAATTGGCAACCTACCTTGATGAAGACGCTTATTTTGACGGGACAAATGCAGCAAGATGATTTACCAGTCAACCTACTAACGCCAATGTATGAAATGTATTTTTTGGCACAAGGCACTGCGCCTTATCAACTGGTGATTAATGACCCTGAAACGCTCAAACAGCCAGCAATTTTATTGTCCGATCAGCAAATTAGCCGCTTGGGTAATCCCATTGATGGTCAAATGGCGGGCATTAATTTATTGGAAAACCCAGAGGCTGATTTGGCGCAATACAAAAAATGGGGTTTGTGGGCGGTGCTATCGCTGATTGTGCTCATCTTGAGCCTGATTGCCTATCGTTTATATCAACAAACCACTACCAAACCAACCACAGAATAAGCGATAATAACCCAAACTTTTACCACGGATTATTCGCATGTCATCATCTGCCTTAAACCCAGCAGTGACCACCGAATTGGTCATACCTACCCAATTACGCATCGAGATTCATAAACAAGTTACTCTGGCGCTGCAAGAAGATATTGCCACGGGCGATATCAATGCCCAACTGATTCCAAGTAACCAAACCGACACGGCGACCATTATTTGCCGTGAACCGATGGTCATGGCAGGGCGGGCGTGGGTAGAAACCGTCTTTGCAATACTAGATCCCACCATGCAGCTAGACTGGCAAGCCAAAGACGGCGATAAACTGGCTGCCAACCAAGTGTTGGTCACTTTGACAGGTAACACGCGGGCTTTATTAACAGGCGAACGCACCGCGCTCAATTTTTTGCAAACCTTATCCTCAACCGCCACCGTGGTTGCTGAGCATGTAGCGGTTATTGCAGACTTGCCCACGCAGTTGCTTGATACCCGAAAAACCATTCCCTTGCTACGCCATGCCCAAAAATATGCCATGCTGTGTGGTGGTGGCAACAATCACCGCATTGGACTCTACGATGCGTTTTTGATTAAAGAAAACCATATCATGGCATGCGGCAGTATTGCCCAAGCAGTAAGCCAAGCCCGAAACATCGCGCAAAAACCCGTGGAAGTCGAAGTAGAAAACTTTGCCGAGCTGCAGCAAGCCATTGATGCCAAAGCCGACATCATTATGCTAGATAACTTTACCCTTGAAGACACCAAAAAGGCAGTGGCACAGGTCGCAAGTTTGGGAAAACCTTGCAAACTTGAAGCCTCAGGTGATGTAACGCTGGCTACGCTACGCGACGTGGCATTAACAGGGGTGGATTTTGTATCCATGGGCGCCCTCACCAAGCACGTTCGCGCCATTGATTTGTCGATGCGGTTTGTAAAATAACATGGCAAATTATCTGATTATTGGCTTGGGAAAAATTGGCTTGACGGTCGCCAATACATTGGCAGCAGCAGGCAAGCAGGTAATTGCGGTAAACCGCTCTGAGCGCACCATGATTCACCCTGCTATCACCTTGGTGCAGACCGATGCGCGGTTTTTAGCAGTGCGTGACCTTGGCGTAGATTGCCAAACAATCACCCATGCCTGCATCATCGTGAGCCCCAGTGAGCCGAGCGTGCAAGGCTATAACGATAGTTATTTTGCCATTAGTCAAAATTTTATCCAACTTGCCCAGCAGCTCCCCCATCTGCAGCGCGTGGTGTTTATCTCCTCCACCTCAGTCTATGGACAAAATCAAGGTGAAAAGATAGACAGCCATACCCCTGTAGCACCGCCATCTGCCGCCACTGCACAGGTGCTGCTTGACACCGAAAGGTTACTTCAGCAAGCTTTTTTGCAGCGTTGCACGATTATTCGTCCCAGTGGAATCTATGGGCGTGAGCGGCTACGGCTGGTCAATATGGTCACAAAGTTGGTCAATGGCGAAATAGCAGCGCCAAGCAACACTTGGAGCAATCGCATCTTTGATGAGGATTTGGTCAGTGTCATTGTAAAGGTATTGACCGAGACGTCGCCATTGCCTTTATACCTAGCAACTGATTATGAACCTGCCCCAATGTTTGGCGTACTACAAGGAATTGCCCAGCTGCAAGGTGTCAACCTAAACCTTACTGATGCCTTACCTACTACGGGCAAACGGGTGATTAGCAATTTGCCAAAAAATTGGCTACACTATCCTAATTGGCAAGCAGGTTATCACGCTATTTTGCAGACCCAAACAGCCCAACAGGGCAGGTGAGTCTTCATCAACACAGTAGATAAGGGGCGTATGCAATCAGCCGCACGTAGTAAGTTTCGACATCCCAATGTTATGAGCGATGCTGAGCGCTTGGCATTGCCTGACCCATGCCGCCCTATTGATGAATGGGTGCTACCTGCCAAAAGATGGACGGGATTTTTTGGTAGTCACAGCGCTGAATCTGCCACCATGACGAATGTGCCGCCTTCAACGCTTTATCCTAAAGAGCAGGGGGATATTGACCGCGCTATCTATCAATCACCCAATGAAGAGGGCGCAAGTTTGGCAGAAGACTTGCTTGCCTGTGAAACCTTGAATGTGCGTGAGCTGATACAGCAGCAACAGTGGCAGCAGCACGCCCAAAAACATCGTACCACGCTAACATTACCACTGGCGTTATTGCCGCGGTTGGTGGGTAACAGTGGGATGTCCTTAATTAAGGAGATTATGGCACAAAACCCGCAGTTGTTGATGATGAGCGAGACTGTGCCGACAACCAAGATGAACGACAATGAGCTAGCCATTGAGACGCCACCGCCTAACCCAGCGTTACTCACCATCGAACAGCGTTTATATCTTATGGCTCAGCTTTATCACATCATGCTATGCGTGTTTTTATTGTGCCAATGCAAGTCGCGTAAAACCCTTAACCCAAAAATCACCCTGCAAGATCTGACCAATGCGATTAATCGCTATGCCGATGCGCACCGCACCGAGCTTAATTTTTTGACCCAGCACGCTGATTTATCCATTGAGCCAAAACATGTGGAATTTGCCATTGTGGCACTCAACTGGCAAATGAGCAAACAGGCTGATATCCGCCAGCGTCATACCACGATTAGTACCCATAATCCTTTGCTGTAGGGTTGGCGCGCGGTGAGGATAAACCTGCTTGCGAGGATTTGTAGGCTGTTTTTATCAATTGTTTTTTAACCATGTTTGGAGTTACCTATGTCTCATCACACCGCCGCCTTTAGCCCAGCCCAGTTTATTGAAGTTGCCCTTGGCAACAACGTGCTAAAATTTGGCGAATTTACCCTAAAATCAGGGCGCATCAGCCCGTATTTTTTTAATGCAGGGTTATTGTCAACAGGCGAGTTGTTGTCTGTGTTGGCAAATGGCTATGCTAATGCCCTAGCCAAACAGGCAAATAGTCAAGATTTGGTGATTTTTGGGGCAGCATATAAAGGCATCCCGTTTGTGGCGGCAACTGCCCAAGCGCTCTGGCAAAACCACCAAATTAATGCCAGCTGGGGTTATAATCGTAAAGAAGCCAAAGACCACGGCGAAGGTGGTATGTTAGTTGGGGCAGATTTAAAAGGCAAATCGGTTTGGGTAGTTGATGATGTGATGACCGCAGGCACTGCCATGCGAGAAGTGGTGAGCTTGCTTGCCAAAGAAGGTGCAAGTGTAGCAGGCATCATTGTGGCGCTTGACCGCAAAGAAAAAGGGCAGGGCGATAAGTCAGCCATTCAAGAACTTGCCGATAGCCTGAACGTGCCCGTACTGGCATTGGTCACCATGGATGATATCACCGACTATGTTGCCAAACACGGCTCAGCAGACCAGCTTGCCAACATGCAGGCTTATCGTGAGCGCTACGGCATCGCCTAGCCTAGTGCTTGTCAACCAACAAAATAGCAGGACAGCGGTGGTGTCAGTTATAATCTTGGCGCCACTCGCCATTTATACCATCATACGATACAAGGCTGCTGTCACAGGCTTTTGTCTTGGAGAAGCCGATTGTCACCGTTTGAGGAAAAATTATGCGAAACAAACACATTAGACTTGCTACCTTATTGTCCGTCATAACGCCTGCCATCTTACTGGGTTGTAGTAGTCAGCAAGCCATGTTATCACAAGGCAGTAACCCCCCTACCATTGTTAACCCCACCCATGATGCCCAAGCTTTTTATCAAGCGCTAAATCACCTAATATTACCGCCAAAGACGCCACAGCCTGCACCACAAGGCGTGCCAGACGGTGGTTATAAGGGCGTGATGCCAGACGGGCAAGAATACACCACCTATGTCAAAAATGGTTATTTTGATGAGTTTTTGGTGGTTTATTACCCCAATTTTGTCACCCAGCTACGCACCGACTTGGTGGGTGGGCTATACGATGGTTGGGTCACTGTACGTGAGCCCAATAGTTTGATTAAACAAAAAGCGCTATTTCACCAAGGCGTGGTGCAACAAGCAATTTTGTATAACGAAAAAGGCAAACCTGCCTATCATTTTTGGTTTACCAATGAACAGCCAAGCCAAGGTATCCGCTATGATGACAATGGCAATGCGGTTGAGTCGATGTTTTAATTGGCATGCAGGTTGTAATGATTAAAACGTATAAATTAACCCCACTCTCAACTTGAAATAAGCAATTCAAACTGAAGTGGGGGATTACCT
>CALAPG010000305.1 GCA_937889485.1 uncultured Moraxella sp.
ATACTCTCTACCACAACACGCGCATCTTCGACGCTTTCCCAGTCAAAATCGTCCATTTCGTCCACAAAGACCTCCAGCGACAAGCCAATAGACTTGATAGTTTTGGTTTTTTTGCGGACACGTCCTTCTTTATTCATTGATGGCACAGGTTTGCGACCTGCCATGATTTTTGGGCTAACACTATTGCAGTCAAACTCACGCCCATTGACGTACAGTACGATAGCGCCTACCAGTTGATTATCGCTCATGGTTTTTCCTTAGTTTATGGGTTAGTAAACATCAAGTGTCGCAGTGACAATATGCATACCACGCACCCAGTCAGCGGGTATACGAGCATTGGCACGCGTCTTGTCATTGGGGTCTTGCACCACAGTCAACTCTTTTTGTCGATTTGTGACATTTTGCAAAATTTCAGCAGTTTCAAGCTTGATACATCGTGACAACATCAGACTACGCAGGTCTTTACGAGTTGCCTCGGTGTTTTTACGCCGCGGGTTTGCCATGACAGCTGTGCGAATATCTTGACGGACATAACGTAGGACTAATGCCCCATTGATATCTAACAGTAAGTCATCAGGCGAGCCGTTGGCATCCACTTGGTAGGTGCTAATCAGGCGTACAATCGCAGGGTCATCTTGTGCGTCCAAGCCAATTACTGCCACGCCCTTGTTGAGCGCTTGCTCAATGCGTGTGCGAGTCAAACGCTTATCGGCTGTGACCACAGGCAGATTTGGCAATTTGATGCCATTAAATGGCACGGCAGGGTCTAGCTCTGCTGAGATAGCAGCGGCGACACCAGCGGCAATCTCTGGCTCAAAGCCTGTCGCACCGTGATAGCAGACAGCCACCACACGGTAAGATGATTTGACTTTGGCATACTGGGCAAAGGTTGTCGCTGCATCGATGTCGCTAAATGGTACGATTAAAATAGCATCGTGCTGTTCAGTTGCCGAGCTGACAAAGTCAAGATGGTCAACCCATGCGTTGGCAGTCGCTTCATCGGTGATGGGGTAGGACAGCGCGATGATGCTGTGTCCAAGTGGGGCTAAGGCGGTGGCGATAATTGGGGTCATTTGGGCTCCTTAGGGGTTAATCCTGGGATAGGAAAAGGTGAAGGCGTACGTGAGATTGCCGTGGCTTGCAACAAAATAGCATCGCCTGTATCAATCG
>CALAPG010000306.1 GCA_937889485.1 uncultured Moraxella sp.
CTGCCCAAGTCGAGGTTTTTGCTCAACTCAAAGTCTATGGTATTGCCAGTGTGAGTGACTTTGATGTTGTTATCGCCTGTCTTGGTACCAATGTCAACGGTATCACCTGGTTTCACTTGGGTGGCGGTATCACCATTGCTTCTGAGTGTGAAGCAGAGTATCAAGAATGTTTTGATAAAGTGGGCAATCTGCTTGGGCTGCTACAACATAACGACTAAAAAAGATATCGACTACAAAACTAGCGACCACAAAAATAACCCCTAAAAAACTAGCGATTAAGATACGCCATTTAGCTGTTGTAGGGTGTCGATTAAGCGCGTGTTTTGCGCCTCGGTGCCCACAGTAATGCGCAGATAATCACTAATTTTTGGCTTATTAAAATGGCGCACAATCACCCCTTGCTCGCGCAGCTTCTCAAATACTTGCTTGGTATCACCCATTGTGGCAGGCGGCTTGGCAAAGACAAAGTTGGCTTGGGAAGGCAGTACGCTAAAGCCTAATGTTTCAAGATTTTGGCTCAACGCTTGGCGCAGCGCAATGACCTTTTGGCAGCAAGTGGTAAAATAATCGGGGTCTTGCAGACTTGCCACTGCTCCCACCTGAGCAAGGCGGTCAAGGGGATAGCTATTAAAGCTATTTTTGTAGCGGTTTAATGCTTCAATTAATGAAGAATTGGCAAATGCCATGCCCACGCGTAATCCCGCAAGCGAGCGCGATTTTGAAAACGTTTGGGTTACCACCAAATTATCATATTTATCAATTAAGCTTACCGCAGACGCGTTTGGCATATCGGCAAAATCAATATAGGCTTCATCGATGACAATGACCGCATTACGATGTTCTTGCAGTAGTTTTTCAATTTCTGCCAATGATAGTAAGATACCTGTCGGTGCATTGGGATTGGCAATGATGATGCCGCTACAAGGACGGCGATAATCATCCACATCAATGCTAAAATCTGCTTTTAGTGGTATAGTCGTGAGTTCAACATGAAAAGTATCGGCATAGACAGGGTAAAAACTATAGCCAATGTCGGGCGTTAATACCGCCCTGTCCTTGACAAAAAAACAAGCAAAAACATGCGCTAACACTTCATCTGAGCCGTTACCCACAAAAACTTGATTGGGCTGCACTTGGTAGGCTTGTGCCATCACCGCGCGTAGCTCATCGGATTCTGGGGCAGGGTAGCGTTTGAGGGCATCCGCTTGGTCAGCCAATGCTAGGGCAATGGCAGCAGCGACTTTAGGCGAGGGTGGAAACGGGTTTTCGTTGGTGTTAAGTTTACATAGGTTATCATGCTTGGGCTGCTCACCTGGGGTGTAGGGCGTCAAATTGCGAATGAGGCTGCTCCATAACCGAGTGTTGATTTCGGGTATTTTTTCTGTTTGTGACGTGAGCGTGTCCACCATGATACATCCTTTCAAAGTTAATCAGTGTTGCCAATGGCGTGAGGCAGGGGTGTGGTTATGCGTGTGCCTAAAAATAGGAACAGTAGCATCATAGTAGCATAATTTAGCCAAAAGATATCAATCTGTCATCAAGCGCCTGCATAAATTTTTAGCGCGATGAGCGCCCCCACTCATTCATCAGCCAACAGCTAATACGTTGGACACAAGAAATAAAAAATTGGAAAATATATGTCAAAAAATTCCCCTTACCCAAACCGTCAAACGCTAGCCATTGAGGCGCCATCCAAATGGTTGGTGATATGGGTAGTGATTGCTATTTTGTTATTAGCGGTCAATATGCGCGCGCCAATCATTGGTTTTGGGGCGGTTGCCAAATATATTCAGCATGATTTGGGTCTTAGTACCAAAACCATTGGGCTGATTGGTACTATCCCTGTAACAGCTTTTGCGGCAAGTTCATTTATTGCACCGATGATTTCACGGCGTATTGGGCTAGAAAATACCTTGGTGTTATCGGCAAGTATGTTGGCGCTTGGTATTTTTGTGCGGGCTTGGCAGCCAGCGCTTGGGTTTTTGGTGGTGGGTACGGTGCTGCTGTCCTTGGCAATTTCGCTTGGCAACGTGCTTGCGCCCGCGGTCATCAAAAAATATACCCCCCACAACATTGGGCTAGTGATGGGGACGTATTCGATGTTTTTGTCGGTGTTTGCGGGGGTGGCATCGGGGGTTGCGGTGCCCCTCGTGACGCACGCGGGATGGCAGTTTGCACTAAGCGTATGGGGCTGGGTGTCTATTGCAGCGTTGGCTGTTTGGCTGGGTGTGGTGCATTTGCGCCTGCGCCAAAAAATTAGCAGTGATGATCAAGACGTTTTGACGCAAGCGCTCGCCATGCCGCAGCCTGCTAGCCAAAAATCGGTGTGGCGCATACCGCTGGCATGGTGGATTAGTGTGTTTATGGGGCTACAGTCTCTGACTTATTATACGCTAGCGAGTTTTTTGCCTTCATTGCTGATTGATAAAGGCTTAAGCAAGGCACAAGCAGGCAGTGTGGGTATGGTATTTCAAGTGGTCGCCTTTCCTGCGATTTTATTGTTGACTAGATGGGTGTCTAATCATTGGAATTTGCGCACACTTGCTATGGCAGCGGCATTGGGTAATTTGATTGGGGTAGTGGGTTTTGGGTTTTTACCGCTTGAAGGTTGGGTCTGGGTGTGGAGTGTGGCAGCAGGGTTTGGCTGTGGGGTAATTTTTACGTTATGTATGATGATTTTTACCTTAAAATCCAAAGACAGCCAGCAAGCGGCGGAGTTATCGGGTATGGCGCAAACGGTGGGTTATAGTATCGCGGTGACAGGGCCGATTGTGTCAGGCTGGCTCAAAGACATTAGTCAATCGTGGACGCTCACTATGGTGTTTTTGACGGTGCTCATGATTGCCAACTGCGGGTTTAGTTGGCTAGCGACCCAAGATAAGCCCATTGAGTAGCAGCAAGGGGGAGATCGCTTGCAATGTGAAATCCCCACCCTGCGCTCTTGATGATCAGATGGCAATTGTAAGAGTAGTGGCACCCAACATCGGGTTTGTTTAAGTTGCGTGTGATCTGTGTTATAACCATGTTGGGCTTTGGACTAAGTTCAGTAATCGCACCATAACGCGCCGTTATTTTCGGTTATACTTTTGGCTGTGCTGTTAGGTAGCGTCTCAAACTGCCTATTGGCAAAAGCGAACTGGCAAAAGTGAACAATAAAAAAGTATCACGCTATATCAAGCTTGTCATAGCAATTTTATATATTCATATAGAACAGCCACCTATAGCGGATTTGATACAAAAAAAGTAAACAATGAGGATAATAATTATGGCAAATGATCAACGTATTTCAGATACAATGGCGCAAGCGCTTAATAACCAGATGATGGAAGAGGCGATTCAGGCGCAAGCTTATTTGGCACTGGGCAGCTGGGCAGAAGTGAATAACTATGCAGGTGTGGCAGACTTTTTTTATAAGCATTCCGCCGAAGAGCGCAACCATATGTTTAAGTTCTTGGCGTATATCAATGAACGAGGCGGTGAGGCCAAGATTGGCGCTATTCCTGCACCACGTGATAACCCAACCGATCTTGAAACTTGTATCGAAGATGTTTGGCAACATGAGCTAGAAAATTCCAAAAAAATCTATGCGTTGGTTGACCAAGCGATGGCAGAACGTGACTGGGCGACCTTTAACTTTTTACAATGGTTTGTCAAAGAACAAATTGAAGAAGAAGCGCTTATTAATGAGGTGCGCGACAAGTTTGCTTTGGCGTCTAAAGATAAAGCCAATAATCAAAACTTTTATGAACTTGACAAAGACTTGGCGGGGGCATCACAAGAAGGCGAATTACCACGCGAAAAAAGCCTAGACTAATTCTTTGCTAGACCAATCCCTTACTAGGCTAATCCTTTACTTTAAAGGTTATCCAATAAAAAAGCTGAGTATCACTACTCAGCTTTTTTGCGGTGTTTTTGATTAGCTTTTTAGGCTAATTTCGCCTGCCGTGAGTGGTAGTTGACTGGGTTTGAGCGCGACTGGCTGCGATACCAACGCCGCTTTAAACACCTCATCAATACTCTCTACTGGCTGAATGCTTAATCCTTGTTTGACGTTGTCAGGAATATCTATCAAGTCACGCTCGTTGGATTTTGGAATCAACACATGCTTGATACCGCCGCGGTGTGCGGCAAGCAGTTTTTCTTTTAAGCCGCCAATTCTAAGTACCTTACCACGCAAAGTTACTTCCCCTGTCATGGCAATGTCAGGACGAATGGCAATGCCTGTCATGGCAGACGCCAATGCAAGCGTTAAGGCGATCCCTGCGGAAGGCCCATCTTTTGGGGTTGCCCCCTCTGGCATATGCACATGGATATCGGTACTTTTGAGCTTGTCATAGCTCACCCCT
>CALAPG010000307.1 GCA_937889485.1 uncultured Moraxella sp.
AATACCGCGCTTTAGATAAGCATGATTTTCTAAGGTGGTAACGGCGCCGCCACCTGTTGCTAGTACTACCTGGTTCATTCGGGTTAATCTATCTAACACCCGCGATTCTCTTGCGCGAAAGCCTATTTCACCCTCTTTTTCAAAAATCCAACTGACACTTGCCCCCGATAACCGCTCGACTTCTTGGTCGGTATCATAAAAGTCAAATCCTAGTTGCTGTGCTAGCAACTTGCCAATGGTCGTTTTACCCGCGCCCATGGGTCCAATCAGTATAATTAACGGGTTGTGCTGCTTACCATCCATAAAAAAACCACAAATCAATCTATAATATTTGGTAAAACATTATACGATGATTTGTGGTAATTCGCTATAACACTATTTTTTCTAAAAATACTGATCAGCGCGGCAAGGTTAATTAATACGCGCGCTATCGTTGACCAGTTTTGGTGTCACAAAAATCAATAGTTCTTGTTTGGTATTGTTTTTTGAGGTGCGTTTAAAAAAACGGTCAATGTAGGGCAAATCTCCCAAGAATGGTACCTTGGTGACGCTGTTACCCAAGGTGTTTTTAAAAACGCCACCTAATACCACGGTTTGTCCGTCATCGACCACCACGTTGGTTTTGATGGAGTCTTTAGAGATGGCGGTTGAGCCGTTAATAATAGTCGGAGAACCGTTTTCAATACTTAAGTCCATGCCAATACGCCCTTCTGGGGTGATATTGGGCGTAACTTCCAGACTTAACGCTGCTTCAATAAATGAGGTCGCTGTAGCACCGCTGGCACTTGCTTCTTGGTATGGTATTTGTGTGCCTGACATGATTTTGGCAGTTTGTTTGTCGGCAGTTAATACTTTTGGACTTGAAATAACTTCCCCTTTGTTGTCTGCTTGCATGGCGGACAGCTCTAAATCAAGCAATAAATCAGAGATACTAAGTAGTCCAAAGGCAATACTACCTGCTGCATTGGCAGCGCCTAAATTGACGTTGAGGTTATTTGGGGTAGTAATATTGTAAGTTGGGTAAGAGGTGGTTACACCGTTGACGGTGTTTGAGGTAATGGTGTATTTTTTGAGTTCATTCACTGTTTGTGCCGAACCACCCACCAGTAAGTTGCGGTTACTAGCCGCGCCTTGTGACAATATGCCCCATTTAACGCCAAGCTCTTTACTAAATGCATCACTGGCGCTAACGATACGCGCTTCAATCATGACTTGTTTGACGGGTATGTCGATTTTGGCAATGAGATCACGAATGTTGGTGATGGTTTCGGCGGTGTCTTTGACAATCAAGGTGTTGGTTCTATCGTCAATGGTAACGGTACCACGATCCGTGAGTAAGGTAGAGCCATTTGATGAGGCGCTGCCACTGTTACTTCTACCCGCTTCAATGAGGGTGCGAATGTCGGTGGCTTTGGCATAGTTGAGGCGGATATATTCTGTACGCAGTGGGTCTAAGACTTTTTTGTCTTGCTGTGCTTTAAGCTCGTCAGCTTCTTGCTTGGCAAGTTCTGCCGCAGGTGCAACCCAAATCACGTTGCCATTGACGCGTTTGTCCAAATTTTTACTTTTTAAAATGATATCTAAGGCTTGATCCCAAGGCACATTGATAAGGCGTAGAGTAATGCTGCCATTGACGCTGTCACTTGCCACGATGTTGGTATTGGTATGTTGACCTAGCACTTCAAGAATGGTTCTAACATTTACATCTTGAAATTCTAAGGACAAAGGCGCGCCGCTATAGCTGCGTTCTTCAATGGTGGGTTCTCTTAGTTTTTTGGGTGGGTCAATGTTAATATTAAGCTGGTTACCTGTTTGAAAGGCTTTATATTCATAATCTGCACTCATGCCGATACGAATCACGCCATTTCTACCTTGGTTAGTCGCAATGATGTTTTTGACTAGCCCGTTACCCACACTAAGCTGTTTTTGTAGGCGACTTGGTATGGTAGCGCCTGTTAGACGTACTACGAGCTCGTCGCCCATACGCTGCACGTCTACGCCGATGCTGTCATTCACCAAGTTAATACTGACATTGCCGCCACCGTTTGAGGTGCCATTATAGTTAATGGCAGAGAGCCCATCGTAGTTATATTGCTGTACTACACTGGCGGCAGGGTTTAATAGGGGATTGACTTTAACTACCATGGTATCGCTAGGTGGTTTGACTGCACTGTTTTTGCTGACCACTGTAACGGGTGGTGGCGCTGCTACCACAGGTGGTACTTCACTCACCTCAACAGCTGCAGCAGGGGTTGGCAAGTTTGCTTGCATGGATACAACAAGGCGGTTGTTTACCATTCGGGTGCTAAAAGTTGCTTGGTCAGTAAGCGCGATAATCATACGTGTCATGTTGTCGTTGGTTAGGGTCGTTACATCTTTAATAAACCCCTGATTAAAGCGTTGCACTCTTGAGGGCATTTGGTTGCTGACGTTAGGAAAATCTAATACCAAACGCGTGGGTGAACTTAACTCATAAGCGGTGGGTGTCACTGCTGCAGTAGCAAAGTCAATATTTAATTCTGTCAATGCCGCCGTGGGTTGATTGACTGAAATTGTTTTGATGGTATCGGCAGCATAAAGACTGCTAGAAACTGAGATCGCAGCAACTGCTACCGCAAGCTTAGATGTTGAAGATCTGAATGGATAGGCGTTAAAATTCATTGAGTTATCCTTTATTCTTTTTAACTAACTGCGGCAACAATTGAGGTTGGTTTTTCCACAAATCCAACACGGCTGTCTGGCACGATTTCAATTAAGTTAATTTGAGTTGGGGTAATTTGGGCAATACGGCCATCATTCTTACCCATATAATTCCCCACTTTGACACTGGCGATACTGCCATCGGGTCGTTGAACCAAACCATAGACCTCGCCAGATTGTGATGCCATTGTGCCTTTATAAGTCAATTCATTGAGTTCAAATTGTTCTAGTGGCTCTTTGAGTCGGCTCATATCGGGTCTTACCCCTTGTATTTGCTTTTCTTGGGTGGCTTGCAGCATCAAACTTGGCGGCATAAATGGACTACGCAGCTGGGCGGCACTGTAACTAAATGCTTGCACCACTTCGGGGGTGGGTGGCGGTTTGACTGGTTGCGCAGATTGGTTGCGAATGTCTTGCATTTTTTTCTCTGCCAAGCCAACGCGGTCGGTACAACCTGATAGCCACAACACACTTGCAAAACAGACCATCAGCTGTGTTTTATTTCTTATCATCGTTAGCTCCATTTTGATCAGCCGATTTTGCTTTTTTCAAGTCTTCTTCAGACAACTCTTTTGAGCGATAAGTCTTTACATTCAGTATGATGTTGGTCTCTGGCAACCGATCTAGGCTAGGACTTGGGTTAGTTACTTCAAAATCATGCAGTGTAATAATTCGGGGCAACTTGGCTAAACCACTCAAAAAATCACCAAATTGATGATAATCACCCAGCGCTGCAATGCGAATGGGCTGCTCAATAAAAAATTCTTGAGATACTTCAGG
>CALAPG010000308.1 GCA_937889485.1 uncultured Moraxella sp.
GGGTTATTTTGGCATGCGCGCACCCACCAAATGTTAAGCGATGAGGTGACCGCTGAGGCAAGTGGGGCAAACGCGCGCGAGGCTGCTAGCCGTTATGTGCTGCCAGTGTGGTGTTTTCAGTTGGTGGCAGGCGCACTGATTGCGATGACTATGGCGCCAAATTCGTCATTGTCCGCGATTTTTAATGCTCTTGCTATGCTTGCGGGCGCGGCTTATTTATTGCACGTGGTGACTCACCAAGTGGCACTACGCTTTCAACAGCAGTCGTTTAATTTTTTGGTGTTGGTGGTACTGGCGGTGGTCAGTTTGTTGCTTGCGATGGTACCCACGCCATGGCTTAATCAATTGATTGCTATGTTAAGTTTGGTGACGGCTATGTGGTTGTCGGTCTTTACAGGTTGGCAGATGAAAATCAGCCATTTAAGAAAATCGATGAATTTTAGCTCAGAGAGTTTATATAATCTGTGGCGTATTGCTGTGCGTATTTTGGTACCGCTAGCGGTAGCAATAGCTATTGTGGGCTGGCTATTGGGGTTGGCACAATGATACAAGTCGAGGTGGCATTTGCGCCGCAGCCACACACTCAGTGGCTGATATCAGTTGCGCTGCCTGCAGGTAGTACCGTTATGGATGCTTTGATAGCAACGGGCTGGCAAACGCACAATCAGCAAATACTGGACTATGAGGTTGGTATTTTTTCGCAAAAAGTGAGCCATCACCACCCCATCAAAACAGGCGACAGAATTGAAATCTATCGCCCATTAATCATTGATCCGCAAAACAAACGCAAACTGTTATCCAAAAAAGCCACTCAACGCCGCGCGCAGTCATAGCGGGCGTTGACCCAAATTCTAGTGGCTAGTAGCTGTTAGCTCGGGGTAACGGGGCGCTCAATGTTGGTAACCACGCCAGACTCATTAAAATAAATTTTGGCATACTGCTTGGCGTTGTGGATGGCGGGCTGATTGGTGCGTTTTCCTGCCGTGCCAGGGGTGTAATCATAAAGATAATCCCAGCGCGTTGGGTTTAGGGTGTCTTTAAAGGCAGGGCTGCCCAAGATGTATAACACTTGGTTGGCGTTCATGCCCACTTGAACTTGGCTAAGTTTGTCTTCATGAATGGGCGTGCCTTGAGGAATATCAATTTTATAGACACTAAACCATGAACAGGCGGGTAACACGCTAACACCTGCCATCACAGCTAATAAGGGCACCATGGCAAATTTGGTTGACAATTTTTTGGTTGAGTTCATCTTTTGTTGACCGCTGTAAAGTTGAGCATTAAATTAGCAACTTATCATACGTGATTTGGGTTTTTTTGCCTACCTATTCATCCCAAAATTAAAATTATTTTACATAATAGTAGGGTAGTGTCAGGCTTCACGCCGTGCCCGTTATTATTTTTTATAACTCAAATAAGACATAATTTTGCCGTGATTTTACCAATGCCACACGATTTTTTAATGTGGTAGCGGGTTGAATTTGTTATGATAGCAGGCATCAACTGATCAGCCCTGCTTTTTAGGTATAAGGATTTGTATGTCAGCTATTACCAACCAAGATTTGCGCCGCGCTGGATTGAAGGTGACCCTAGATCGGAAGAGCGTCGTGTAGGGAAA
>CALAPG010000309.1 GCA_937889485.1 uncultured Moraxella sp.
CTGGTGGGCTGCCAGCCCAATCCCGAAAAAACAGCTGCTACGGCGGATACCACAGCGGTAGCGCCCAAAGATGGTGATAAAAATCAAAATCCCAAACACGCAGGCGGTGATGCCAACAGCGCCAAACATGGCTTTGCAGATAGCCGCTATGATTTTTATGGTGAGCATCAAGCAGGGATTACCACCCCCGCCCAGCGCCATATTTATTTTTTGGTCATGGATTTACATACCGATCAATTAGACGAAGTAAAGCAAATGTTTAAAGACTGGACGGTTGCCGCCGCCAATCTTACTCAAGGAAAAAACATCAAACCTTATGGTAGCAACGCCTTTTTGCCGCCTACCGACACGGGTGAAGCTGACAGTCTGGGAGCGTATGGCTTGACACTGACCTTTGGGGTCAGCCCAAGTTTTATAAAAAAACTGGGTCTTACTGCCAAGCAGCCCAAAGTATTTACTGAACTGCCGCTGTTTCCCCGTGACCAACTTCGTCCTGAGCTATCGGGCGGTGATATCTGCATTCAGGCGTGTGCCGAAGATGCGCAGGTGGCATTTCATGCTATTCGCCAATTAGTCCGCCAAGCGCGCGCCACGATTACCATGCGTTGGAGTCAATCGGGGTTTTTGGGATTTGATCACGGTGAACAAACGCCCCGCAATTTATTTGGGTTCAAAGATGGTACTGCCAATCAAAGCACTATCAAAGATGCTGACAAAAATATATGGGCGCAAAGCCCTGACTGGATGACAGGCGGCACTTATTTGGTGGCGCGCAAAATCCAAATGCATTTAGAAACATGGGATAGAACCTCGCTCAAAGGTCAAGAAGATACCTTTGGTCGTCACCGTGACAACGGGGCAGCGATGGGCAGCGCTCATGAATTTGATGATGTGGATATTCATAAAAAATCGGCGGATGGCAAACCTGCCATTCCTGCCGACTCCCACATGGCACTCGCAAAAGCCTCAGGCGTGGAAATGCTACGCCGTTCGTATTCTTATAGTAGCGGTATTGATGCCAAGACAGGGCAGTTTGATAGCGGCTTATTGTTTATTTCATTTCAAAAATCGCCCGAACAATTTATAGCGGTGCAAAATGCCCTAGGCAGAATGGATCGTATGAACGAATACATCACGCATATTGGTAGCGGCTTATTTGCCTGTTTTGGTGGGGTAAGCGCGGGGCAATACCTTGGTCAACAGTTATTGGAAGTGTAATATGATACATGGCAAAAAAAATGGGCTGCTAGGGGCGTTATTGATTTTTGGTACATGGGTAAGCCCCGCAGCGCTGGCAGTGGTCGATACAGCAAATAGCGCGATCGTTGCCAGTCATCCACAAGCCGTACCGCTTGCGCCATCAAGCGCGCAAACCACAAAAAAAATCAACTTGAGCCCGCTTTTTATTCAGCTGTCAGATGCCATGGGAAAAGCCAAAGCAGGGGATACACAGGCCGCCAAACAGCTCACAAAGCAGCTACAACAGCAGTTTGACCAGTTGACTGTAAGCCAATTAAAGAGTGCAGCGCCCGTTTCACAGGCGCTAAAAATCGCGATCGCAAATCCCACTATTGAGCATTTATCGGCAGTGTCAGCGGCATTATATGCGTTTGAAAAGTCGCAAAACCCCGTGGACTATCGCCAAAAAAGACAAGCCTTTGCCAAACATATCGTGCCCGCTTATGACACCCTACAGCAAGTGATTGCCCAAGCCACACCTAGCCAAACTGAGACCTTGCGCCAAGCGTACCAAGCCTTTAATAGCGTATGGCTAGCCAATGAACGCACTGTTCGCAATACTAGTATGCCACATTATGGCAAGATAGAAACCGCCATGGCGCTGATGCGAGTGGCAATTGAAACACAGCCCACCAATATTCAGCAGTTACAAACCCAATCGGTGGCGCTCAAACAAGCCATTGATAGCTATAATGCGGGCGAAACAGTCACGTCATCCGCGGCTCAAGTGGTAAGCTTAGACAGTAGCATTCAGCTACTACGTGATGGGTTACAAGCCTTTAAGCAAACCGACAACACACTGGCTCAAGCCAAGTTAGCAGAGTTTATTAGGGTATGGCCCAGTGTAGAAGGCGAGGTAAGTACCCGAAACCCAAGTCTTTATCAGCGGGTAGAAAGCCAAATTCCTGTTATTATGGCAACCGGTCATACCCCAAAACAACAGCAAAATTTACAAAACCTCATCAATGAATTAGCACGTATCAACCCAAGCGCACAATACAGTGCCATTGACGCCATGCTCATTTTGCTAAGAGAAGGGTTAGAAGCGCTGTTAATTATTATGGCGCTATTATCTGCTTTGGTGGCAGCCAAACAGCCTCAAGGCAAAAAATGGGTATATGCGGGCGTGATCTCGGGATTATTTGCCAGTGTTATTGGGGCATTGGCGCTGCAGGCATTGTTCCCTGCCATAACCTCAGCTGCCAACCGAGAAATGTTTGAAGGTATTGTAGGTATTGTGGCGGTCGTGATGATGATTGGGGTGGGTGCATGGCTACATAGCAAGTCCTCAGTACAATCTTGGAATGCTTATATTAAACGCCATATGGGGCAAGCCTTAACTACAGGAAGTTTTGTGTCTTTGTTTGGTTTAAGCTTTTTATCTGTTTTTCGCGAGGGTGCCGAAACCATCTTGTTTTATGTGGGTATCTTGCCTAATATCAGCCTCAGTAATTTTTTACTCGGCATTGTGATGGCGCTACTAATTTTGGCGATGGTGGCATGGCTGATGCTCAAGACATCCGTAAAACTGCCAATCCCACAGTTATTTAAGGTGCTAACATGGGTTATGTATCTACTGGGCTTTAAGATACTAGGTATGAGTTTGCATGCCTTACAGCTCACGGGCTATTTGCCACAAACGTTGCTTACGGCAGTGCCAGCGCTAGAAATCATGGGTTTTTATCCCACTTTACAAACCGTGATTGCGCAGCTTGCATATATTGGCTTATTGGTGCTGATTAATTACCAAATGCAGCAAAAACCACGTCAGCAAAGCGCTGCTTCCTAACCATACTCAATAATCAATGTAAAAAAGGGTCTAAATTATTTAGACCCTTTTTTTGATTAAGCTGTTTTTTCCATGGCGGCGTGTTCTTTCCATAACCCCTCGAGGTCATAAAAGGTACGCGCTTGTGGCATCATCACGTGTACCACGACCGCACCTAGGTCAATCAGCGTCCAGTCACTGGTACCTTGACCTTCCACCCCAATGGGCGCAAAACCCGATTGTTTGGCCTTGCTTGCCACGTGGTCTGCCACGGCTTTGAGATGGCGTGTTGAGGTGCCTTCTGCAATCACAATGCGCTCCATCACCTCGGTTAGGTTACCAACATCTAACACCGTGATATTTTTTGCCTTCAAGTCTTCCAACGCATCTTGGACGAGGGTAAGGCAGTTTGTTAAACTTTCTGTCGCTAAACCAGCGATTGTCGTATTGGTCATAAAAAAATCAATTCCATCATAGGGGTAACAATAAAGTGCTTTGGCAAAAATGGCGAGTGACGGTTGAGTGACGTCCCATTCTCAAAAAAGCGGGGTATTTTAACAATAAATAAGCAAAAACGCCCTGATTAGTTTGTAAGCGTGGCTGCCTGTGCCCCATAAAGCGGCTGTGCCGTGATATACGCATAGACCGCACTGGGTAGGCTTGCCATTGCCCGTTGCCACTCATCTGCCGACGCTGAACGTAGCCAAGCGCGGATATCACGGCTGGCAATATTAGGAATGGCAAAGTCATCTATATAAATATGGTTGCGCGCTGTGTTTATCAAGTCTGTGGGTGATAAGGTTACATAACCCCCGAGCGCTGCCGCCACTTCACCAGCTTGGTGTGCCAGCAAACACGGTAAATCATCACACGAGCGCGGCATATTGTGGTGCCACATAGGACGGCGTAACACCCATAAGTTGGTAAGGGTTAATAACTCAAAACCGCGATACCATTTATCTAACTGGCAAAAGCTGTCCTCGCCCATAATAAAAATGAGATGATCGTTAGGATAACGCTCGCGAAAGTGGCTAAACGTATCAAAACTATAAACAGGCGGCGGACACGACAACTCAAACGTATCAATGGACATAAACGGCAGTGACTGAGTGGCAAGTGCCAGCATCGCAAGCCGCTGCTGATGAGAGGTGGGTTTTTCTTTTAGGGGTGAGCCTGCCGTGGGCAACAACTTGGCAATAACTTGATGCTGGGGAAACGTTTGCTGCAGCATCTCATACACATGGCAGATCATCTGCAAATGCCCAAGGTGGATGGGGTCAAACGAGCCACCCAACCAAACACGGATACAACGGGACAAATCGATAGGCGTCGTCAACATAAAACCCCGTGGCTAAGTGCGTAGTTAAGAGGCAGAAGGAACCACACAGTTACGCACAAAAATTACTTTGTGATTGTCATCATTGGGATAGCGCTCTTGTACCTCAAAATAGCGGGGATAAGCGCGCAAAAAGTCACTAAATTTATTAAAATTAAACAAGCGAGCATCAAAATCAGGTTCAACTTTTAATAAATAATTTTTGACAGGCGCAATATTTGCCCAGCCTTGGTCATCTGCCATGGTCGCGATTGCCAACTTTACCAAAGTAATTGCCACATCCACAGGTTTCATCTGATTAGCATCGGTAGAAAATAACATATCTGCCGAGTCATAAAAATCCATCGCCAGTGGGGCTTTATTGGCCTCAAAAAACTCAAGGTAAGTAAAACGGTCACACGCCTGAACAAAAGCTTTTGGGGTAGTACTGCGCCCAAATCCATAGACCAATAGCCCCTGCTCACGAATACGCTGAGCAAGGCGGGTAAAATCACTGTCGGAGGAAACCAAACAAAACCCATCAAAACGCTCGGTGTATAACAAATCCATGGCATCAATAATTAGGCTAGAATCGGTGGCATTTTTGCCCGTGGTGTAACTAAATTGCTGGATAGGCTGAATGGAGTAATTTAGCAGCACATTCTTCCAACTATTAAGCTGTGGGCGCGTCCAATCGCCATAGGCACGTCTAACACTTGCCGTACCAAGCGTGGCAATTTCGGATAATAACGCTTCTAAGTGGCTCACAGAGGCATTGTCGGTGTCAATTAAGACGGCAAGTCGGGCATCATGAGGGTGCAAAAGCGCCATGCAAGTCATCCAATAAACGGCGAATGATGGATTAAAATCGCCATTTTATCACAATAATGGTGTAAGGATGAATGCCATCTTGTCACCGTCGTAAAAATCCGTGTTAACGGTCATCGGTGCTACATATAAAATCCCCAAGGCAAGACCACTTACCTTGGGGATGGCTAAAAAATTAGGCATGTAGTCGCAGCGGACTAAAAGTCGCCGCTGCCTGCTTGTACTGCAGTCAGGGCAATGGTATAGACAATATCTTCAACCAACGCGCCGCGCGATAAGTCATTGACAGGTTTATTAAGACCTTGCAACATTGGGCCCACGCTCACCACATTGGCAGAGCGCTGCACGGCTTTATAGGTGGTGTTACCTGTGTTGAGGTCAGGGAAAATAAACACGTTGGCTTGTCCAGCCACAGGGGAGTTGGGCGCTTTGGATTTTGCCACGCTTGCCACACTGGCGGCGTCATATTGCAAAGGACCATCTATCAATAAATCGGGCGCTTTGGCTTTGGCAATTTCGGTGGCTTGGCGCACCTTGTCCACGTCGGCACCCTCGCCCGATGACCCCGTGGAATAGCTGATCATAGCAACTTTAGGCTCAATGCCAAACGCTTTGGCAGATTGGGCAGATTGCAAGGCAATTTCGGCAAGCTGTTCGGCGGTGGGGTCTGGATTGATGGCACAGTCACCGTATACTACCACTTGTTCTGGTAGCAGCATAAAGAAGATGGAAGACACCAGCGAGTACTGCGGTGCGGTTTTGATGAGCTGAAAGGCGGGGCGCACCGTGTTGGCTGTGGTATGAACAGCACCCGATACCAAGCCATCCACCTCGTCAAGTTGTAGCATCATAGTGCCAAGCACCACGCTATCTTTGAGCTGTTCATGCGCTTGCAATTCATCGAGTTTGCCTTTGCGGCGCGCCACCATGGGTTTGACGTAGTTTGCAATAAGATTGGCGGGATCAAGAATTTGTAAGCCTTCAGGTAGGGTTAAACCTAAGTTTTCTGCCACTTGAGCCACGTCACTGGGTTTTGCCAACAAGATACAATCGGCAATACCGCGGCTTTGGCAGATAACGGCCGCTTCGACCGTGCGTGGCTCACTGCCTTCAGGCAGGACAATGCGTTTTTTGGCGATTTGTGCTTTTTTGACCAAATTATGACGAAACGCTGAGGGTGACAGTCGCGGCGTTTTATTGCCGCTACTAAATGTCTCTTTAATCCACGTCAAATCCAAATGTGCTGCCACAAAATTGGTTACTTCGCTCGCGCGGCTGGTGTCGTCGGCGCTGTCTTATCC
>CALAPG010000310.1 GCA_937889485.1 uncultured Moraxella sp.
TTAAATTAAATGAAGTCTATGTTACAAATGAATCACTATTCCAGTATAAATACAATAAATATTCCCTACCACAAGAATATATTGGAAAACGTGTCGGACTAGTGGTCCAAAACAAAGAACTTCTTATATATTATAACGGAAAAATTATTGAAAAACATACAACACCTCAATCATCATACAGCACTTAGCACCAAACAGATCAGCGCATAGAATACAAAAACAAATAATAAACCGCCAAAGAGTCATAACCCCTGACCATCAAACGTCGCCAAAATATACCATACTATGACCAAGGATAATGGTCAAAAAGTGGTCACGATACAAAAATACATAAAGAAGGTGCAAAGAAAGTGAAAGTTGTCGCAAAATAATAAAAATTTGATTGATAAATCTTCAAAATTGATTAAGATAAAGTTTTGGGTCTAAACAAGGATAGACAATGTTAACAGTAAATCAATATTTTGAGGGCGCGGTGGCGTCTATTGGCTTTCAGAGCGCCACCTTGCCTGCCACCGTGGGCGTGATGAAAATTGGGGAATATGAATTTGGTACCAGCCAATTTGAAACCATGACGGTGATTAGCGGTGCAATTAGTGCGCTGTTACCCAATGCCACTGAATGGCAAACTTTTAAGCCCTTTGAGCAATTTACCATTGATGCCAACCAAAAATTTAAGGTCAAAATTGATGTGGAAACCGCTTATTTATGCACTTATGAAGACAAATAAGACCGCCTTCTAGTCAGCCAAACTCAAAACGGTATTCACAACAGCACGTTGTTGGCAATGTAGAACTTAAATCAATATAGGTTCTAAAAAAGCGATAATTAAAACTATCGCTTTTTTACCCATTGGGCGCTTATGATCATTAAGCATCGAGACTACCAAACTTACCATCATTAAAGTCCAAGATCGCTTGGCGAATTTCTGCTTGACTATTCATGACAAATGGTCCATAACCCACCACAGGTTCGTTGATAGGCTCACCACTCATCAACAAGACTTTTGCTCCCACTGCGTTGGCACTTAGGCGCAGCCGATCACAACCCGCCGCCTTAGACTCTGGCATAAAAGTCACGAGCTGGTGGGCAAACGCTTGATGTTGATGATCGGCATTGAGAGTAATGCCACCTTCCATCACCAATAGTAATAAATTATGGGTGCGCGCAATGTCAAGCTCAATGGTGCGTTCTGCCTCAATATCAATATCCCAAAGGTTAATTAGGGTAAACGTTTGCGCAGCGCTCGCCAAAAAATCCGCGGCTTTATCCTGAGCTGTATCGTTCATTGTGGTCAGCTCGCCTGCCACTACTTTTAGGGTACCTGCATGTAGCCCCGAGTCATCGTGTAATGCAATCATAGGCATGGTTTGGTGGGATAAATGCTGGTATTTGGGCGCTGTGTTTTTATGCTGGGCAGGCAAATTGACCCATAATTGCACCATACTAAAGTCGCCGCCCGTTTGACTAAATTTAGGGGAATGAAATTCTTCATGAATCACCCCACAACCTGCGGTCATCCACTGGACATCGCCTGTTTTGATAATACCGCCGCCACCGCTAGAATCCCGATGTGCCACTTCACCTGCATAGGCGATCGTGACCGTTTCAAAGCCTTTATGTGGATGTTGTCCCACGCCACGCGGCGCACTGGTATTGGCAGAAAAATGACGAATAGGGGCGTAATCTAATAATAAAAATGGGTCAGTACGCTTGTCTGCCACCATGTGATTAAACATGGAATGGACAAAAAAACCATCACCTACCCAATGCGGTTGTGGGGCGTGGTGTATGGCTTCGGCCTGTGGGCG
>CALAPG010000311.1 GCA_937889485.1 uncultured Moraxella sp.
TGAAGTCTTCGTGTGGTACGGTAACTTTACCATCTTGGTGACCACATTGTTTAGCGTCAGATACTTGGTTTTCGATTTGTAGTGCACAAGCACCTGCAGCAATCATTTTTTTGGCAAGTAAGTAAGTCGCTTCTTCGTTACCAAAACCTGCATCGATGTCGGCAATGATTGGCACGATGTGTGATTCAAAGTTGTTGATTTTGTCAAGGATGGCTTTGGTGTCTTGACCTGCTTCTTGTGCTGCGTTTAATTCACGGAAGTAATCATTTAATACTTTCTCGTCTGCTTGACGCAAGAAAGTGTAGATTTCTTCAATCAAGGCAGGTACTGAGGTTTTTTCGTGCATTGATTGGTCAGGTAGTGGACCAAATTCAGAGCGAAGGGCAGCTACCATCCAGCCTGAAAGGTAGATGTATTTACGCTCAGTAGAACCAGTGTATTTTTTGACGGCATAGATGGTTTGTTGACCGATAAAGCCATGCCATGCACCTAATGATTGGGTGTATTTTGATTTGTCAGCGTCATAAGCTGCCATGTCGCGACGCATGATAGCCGCGGTGTATTTTGCAATATCAACACCTGTGTTAAACGTGTTTTGTACGACTAGACGCGCGGCGTCATTTTCGCTGATGTTTTGCCAGTTGCCATATTTGGCTTTTAGCTCACGGATGTGGTCAATCGCTGAAACGTAAGTTGACATAGCAGTCTCCTATTGGGTTAGGACGGGGAAAAAGGGATAAACGATGATTAAGTTATGGGCTATCGTTAAGTTTTACTGCTAATTTCAATAATTTAATAAATGAGCTATCATAAAAAAAATATTAGAAATCAGACAGTTGAGGCATGACTATAAAAATATTTGCAAAAAAAATTGGCATATTTTCGTATGTGATACCTAAATATTTGATAAAATCTAATCAAACTAAAGAATAATCGCCGTGTTTACCACGCATTGGTGCAGATATATGGCGTTAATCAGGGCGCGAATCTATTGTCTAATAGGTGTTATTATCAGTTGTTTAATCACTACTTGTTGAGTCTTTGGCGGTGATCAACTGGTATTTACTATACTGCCATTTAAATAATTTAGCTAATTTATGAATATTATCTTTAGTATTTTTTAAATATATATTGCTTAAAAATCAATTACTTAAAAAATCACTGTTCTTTTTTTTTGGGGATTATTTTCGTTTGACAATGTTAATAGACGCGCAGTCGTTAGGAAATATACAATGAATTTACAACGTGTTGATCTCAACCTTTTGGTGCATTTGGACGTTCTTTTAAGAGAAAAAAACGTGACTCGTGCCTCAGAGCAGCTTGGTATTACCCAGCCTGCCATGAGTAATATTTTACGAAGACTTCGCAAGCTGTTTAATGACCCTTTGTTGATTCGCTCCTCAGAGGGCATGACCCCCACCGAGCGCGCCCTAGAGCTGCAGCCACGAGTGCGGGAGCTGTTGTCTGATTTGACCCAGCTACTTGAACCGCGTACGGAGTTTCGCCCGTATACCTCAAGTCGTGTGTTTCGTATCATGACTTCTGACTATGCCGAAGCCACGCTGGTGCCGCGTCTGGTCAAGGCGCTACGCAGTGAAGCACCCAATGTGATTTTGGACTTTTTAACCCCGTCGGATGTGTCATACCGTGATATGGAGCAAGGACGCGTGGATTTGGCGATTAATCGCTTTAATGAGGTGCCGCAAAGTTTTCACCAAGTGTTGGTGTGGCGCGATACGTTTAGCTGTTTATTGTCTGCTGATAGCCCTTACCTCAACCGTTTTAATCTAAAAAATTATCTTAAAGCCCAGCACGTGTGGGTGTCCAAAACGGGTATGGGGGTGGGGTTTGGGGTGAATCCTGAAAAATCAGGTGGGCTTGGCTCGATTGATGCGGCGTTACAGCGAATTGGGCAAAAACGCCAAATTAGTGTGTTTACCCGTCATTATCAGATGCCTGCCATGCTGGCTGCCAATAAGGATTTGATTGCCACGTTGCCCACGCGGGTGGCGCGCATGCAGGCAAACAATGATAGTATTGTCATCAAAGAGCCACCATTTTTTATTCCAGAGTTTGAGCTTACTATGGCGTGGTCGCCGCTGTTACAGCATCACCCCGCTCACCGCTGGTTACGTCAATTAATTCTGCATGTGTCACGCCAAGTGATTGCTGAAGAGCGTGAACTATATCCGCTGCAAGCCGCGATTCAAGATGGGTCACTGCACACCCAGCCACTTGATTTAGAAGAGATTGACCCCGATAGACAGTAACCCATATCAATGTGTTCGGTTACTTATTAAAAAGGATTATACTCAACACTTGAGTATAATCCTTTTTTAAATGACTAAATAGCCGCTTTATTAATCTTTAATTTTTCTGAAATAAAAAACCCAATTTATGGAATAAACGTATGATCGTTTGGATCAACTGTACGTTGGTTCACAAACTGCGTGGGTAATACTTTTTTCAAGTAAAAATAGCCTGCAATGCCCGACAATAATGAACCCAAAATAATACCGAGTCTTTCATCAAATGGCTTGACCTCCAAACCTGCAAACGCCAACCCACCAATAAATAAACTCATGGTAAACCCAATACCACATAGTATTGCCACCCCAAGCACCTGCTGCCAGTCCACGTTTTCAGGCAAGCTTGCCGCACCCGACTTCACTCCAAGCCAGCTAAATGCCATGATACCAATCGGTTTGCCAAACAGCAGCCCAACAGCTACCCCCAATGGTACACTGTGGGTAAGCGAATCAAGACCACTTCCCCCCAAATAAATACCCGCATTGGCAAAAGCAAAAATGGGCAGAATAATAAAGTTTACTGTATCTTGTAAATCATGCTCCAACGTCTCTAATGGCGAATAACTGGGATTTTTATTATCGTGCATAGGAATAAACAATGCCAATAGCACCCCCGTCAATGTAGCGTGCAACCCAGATTTTAGCATAGCCACCCACATAATCATGCCAATGACTACATAAGCTGTGGTGCGCGTGACGTTAAAACGATTCATCAGCCATAATAGCCCCAAACAAAGAACCACCCACGCCAAGGCTGCCAAAGATAGCCCTGATGAATAAAATAACGCAATAATAATAATGGCGCCAATGTCATCAAAAATCGCAATCGATGCCAAAAAGACCTTGAGGGCTAATGGTACGCGGTTACCAAGCAGGGTTAGCACGCCAAGCGCAAAAGCAATATCGGTAGCAGCAGGCATTGCCCAGCCTTTCATTAGTGTCGCATCATGATGATTAAGCAACATATAAAAAATAGCAGGTACCAACATACCGCCCACAGCCGCCACCGCTGGCAATACCACTTTTTTTACCTCAGATAGCTCACCCACTAGCATTTCGCGTTTGAGCTCAAGACCTACCAAAAAGAAAAATACCGCCATCAAGCCATCGTTAATCCAATGCAATAGGTGATTATCAATGGTTAATGTACCAATTTTGACCATGATAGGCAGGTGTAAAAAATGCTCATAGTGATCATGAAGTGGCGAATTGGCTACTATCATGGCAAATATGGCTGCTAGGGCTAAAATTATACCTGCCGCCATATCATGGGCAAGAAATTTTTTGAAGTTTGTTATCAGTTGCATGGCATAATCACCTCTTAATAGCCGCCAAACCAATTTGCACTACGGCAAATGCCATGACGCCAAA
>CALAPG010000312.1 GCA_937889485.1 uncultured Moraxella sp.
TTACTGGAAACATTGAATTGAATATTGAATAATATTCTATCGGATAAAATAAAATATCGTCAAATGTTTAAAGATAGGTCTTATCATTATGATAATCCTGAGAACTATAGCGAATTGGATATGCAATTTAGATTGTATTATCAATTTCTCAAAAATTCATTTGGCTTTCAATTTCTTCCTATTAATGGTCAAAGTGAGATTTTGCTAAGACTAGACGGGCATTCTAGTCAAAAGCACAAGGATGAATTAGACAAATTTGTTCTTGACCTTCCACGTTTATGGGGAAGAAATGATATTACTTTTAGAGTTACTTATATAGAAAGTGACAAGTTTATACGCTTACAGGTCTGTGATTTGTTAATGGGTGCAGCGGGTTATAAAGGTAATAAAATTCATCATAGAAGAGAAAATAACAAACGTGGAATGACAAAAAAGCAAAAATTAAAAATTGAGCTAGCAGACTACATATATAATAAATTACGAAAAATTGATGAAATTGATAGAGGTTCTAAAGCGTTTAATTGGTTTGAATCAACAGGCTTAAATGCAAATACGGAAAACAGGTTTCATCATAAAATGAGAATTTGGAAGTTCATTCCCAATTCATATCGCAAAAATAAAGGGTGGGAAAACGATAATTTAACTAAAGAAGGTTATTTCGTTAAAGATATATTTGAAACTGAAGTGTTACAAGGAAATGAAGAAGGTTAATGACTGATTAATCAAAAAATCTTAAATGCCGTTGTTCAAGAGATTAAATCAACACCAACCAATGAGTTAGAAAAACGACTTCAACAGTCGAAAAATCTGCTTTTGCTCAATCAATTAATGAACTTTCGGCATATCGTGAAGAAGCTTTGAACCGTCGAAATAGAATATCGTTTAAGTTTTAGCAGGTAATTTTTAAACACTAAAAAACCCACAAAATCTGTGGGTTTTCTTTTACCTTTAAATTTTAATGCGCCTCATCCCAATTATCGCCAATGCCCACTTCAACGACTAAAGGCACGGCAAACGTCCCATCCTAAACATTAACTACCCAACAACGACATACCAAAGAACACTTGTATATCCCTAAAACATGTAATCTCAATCCGCACATTAGGTAAGTTTTAGCTTTTTTATTTTTACGCTATCACCCCTTGTAAATTCTTGTGTTTTTTAGGCTGTTTTATGTTGAGCTCACCTTAAGTATAAAAAAAACCGCTTTATTTTATAAAGCGGTTTTAAATTTTTGTTATTAAGTTTTATATAGGCTTATTCAGCTGCTGGCGCCTCTTCGGCTGGCGCGATGGTTTGGTCAACACCTTTCATGGTCAATTTAATGCGACCACGGTTATCGATGTCTTGTACCAACACATTGACCATTTGACCTTCTTTTAGCACATCATTCACATTCTCAATGCGCGCATCAGAGATTTGTGATATATGTACCAAGCCATCGGTATTGGGCAATACATTGACAAACGCCCCAAACTCAACGATACGCGCGACTTTACCTGTGTAGGTTTTGCCCACTTCCACTTCCGCGGTAATCGCTTCGATTTTGGCAATAGCGGCTTTGGTCGCGGCTTTGTTTTCACCAAAAATACGAATCGTGCCTTTGTCATCAATGTCAATGACTGCACCTGTTTCTTCGGTCAATTGGCGGATGGTAGCGCCACCTTTACCAATCACGTCACGGATTTTTTCTGGGTCAATCTCAATCACCGCAAAGTTTGGCGCATGGGCGTTGATTTCTTTGCGACTGGTGGCAATCACTTCGTTCATTGCATTTAGGATGTGGATACGACCTGCATGGGCTTGGTGCAAGGCTTTTTCCATAATCTCTGGGGTAATTCCTTCGATTTTGATGTCCATTTGCAGCGCAGTCACGCCATTGGCAGAACCCGCTACTTTAAAGTCCATGTCGCCTAGGTGGTCTTCATCACCCAAGATGTCAGACAATACCGCAAAACGCTCGCCTTCTTTGACCAGACCCATGGCAATGCCCGCTACAGGGGCTTTGAGTGGTACGCCAGCATCCATCAAGGCTAATGACGCGCCGCACACTGATGCCATGGATGATGAACCATTTGATTCGGTGATGTCAGATACAATACGAATCACATAAGGGAAGCGGTCACTGTCGGGTAGCATGGCTTGCACACCGCGGCGAGCCAAGCGGCCATGACCGATTTCACGGCGTTTGGGTCCACTGTCACGCCCTGTTTCGCCCACTGAGTAGCTTGGGAAGTTGTAATGCAGCATAAAGTGGTCTTGCTTGGTGCCTGCAAGGGTGTCAATCATATTGACGTCACGGCTGTTGCCAAGGGTTGTGGTAACTAGGGCTTGGGTTTCACCACGGGTGAATAGGGCAGAACCGTGGGTGTAAGGCAATACGCCTACTTGGATGTCAAGCGCGCGCACGGTTTGAAGATCACGACCATCAATACGTGGCTTGCCAGACAAAATATTGTCACGCACAGTACGGTATTTTAGGGTCTCAAATAACTCTTTGATTTGGGCGACATTATCAGCATAGCCTTCGGCTTGTTCATCACCTGCCAGTGCTTCAATGGCTTGGGTTTTGATTTCATCCAAGCGTGCATAGCGGTCTTGTTTGACGGTGATGGTATAAGCGTCTGAGATAGCCGCAGCAAATTGGGTTTGTAGGGCAGTTTGCAGCGCTTCATTGACCGCAGGGGCAACAAAGGCGGCTTTTTGTACGCCAATGGCGGTACGGGCTTGCTGGGCAAAGTCATTGATGGCATCAATCACCACTTGCTGCTGCTGGTGACCATAGAGCACCGCGCCAAGCATTTGGTCTTCTGATAACTCTTTGGCTTCAGATTCTACCATCAGCACCGCTGCATTAGTACCCGCTACTACCAAGTCAAGCGAGCTTTGTTTGAGTTCTTCATAGTTTGGATTTAGTACATATTCATTATTGATATAACCCACGCGCGCCGCCCCAATAGGACCATTAAACGGTGCAGAAGAAATCGCCAGTGCCGCTGATGTACCAATCATGGCGGCAATATCGGCATCTTGTTTTTTGTCAGATGAGATCACCGTGGCAGTCACTTGAATTTCGTTCACATAACCTTCTGGAAATAACGGACGAATCGGGCGGTCAATCAGACGCGAGGTCAAGGTTTCCATCTCGCTTGGACGCCCTTCACGTTTGCCATAGCCACCAGGGATTTTGCCTGCGGCGTACATTTTTTCTTGATAGTTGACTGTTAATGGAAAAAAGTCTTGTCCTTCTTTGGCATCATCTTTGACGACAACGGCAACCAATACCGATACACCGCCCATATGCACAAGCACTGAGTTGGCTTGGCGAGCGATACGACCTGTTTCTAGGGTAACTTGTTGATTGCCATATTGGAATTCTTTAGTAATAATATTAAACATATTGTTCCTTAATAAAATAATGGTAGGTTTGCTGTGTTTCTAATAGCCCCTAACATTTGGGTTCTATTAATGATTGATGCCAAATGGCTAAAGCCTAAATGCCCAGAACCCAAATGTTAGAAGCAAGGTTAGAAAGTCACAACCTATCTATTTTACCTGTTATTTGTCAAAAGCACAAAATTTTTGACTTTTATCCTAGTGCATTTAATGTTATGGTAAACCTACTAGGTATCAAACAGAGAACCGCCATGACAACTATTACCAGTATTCATCAGCTTGATTTTGATAAAGAATATACCTATGCAGATTATCTCACTTGGCGAATCAAAGAGAAAATCGAGCTCATCAAAGGCAAAATTCTTGCCATGAGTCCTGCACCCTTACGCCGTCACCAAGATATCGCCCAAAATATGAATCAGATTTTGTTTCGGCATTTTTATAAAAAACCTTGCAAAGTTTATTTCGCCCCATTTGATGTACGACTGTATAGCCCTAGTAAAGAAATCACTACCGTTGTTCAACCTGACTTATGCGTGGTATGCGATTTATCCAAACTAGATGACAAAGGCTGTTTAGGTAGCCCCGACCTTGTGGTAGAAATCGTATCGCCAGGTAATTCAAAAAAAGAAATGGGTATTAAATTTGATTTGTATCAAGAAGTGGGTGTGCGTGAGTATTGGATTGTCAATCCGCTAGAAGAGACTTTGCTGATTTATGTACTAAAAGATGGTAAATATGTTGGTGAGCGTCCGTATGCTCGAGGTGAAATAGCAACTGCTAGCTCGGTGATTTTCCCAGAATTAATTTTTGATTTGGAAGCGGTGTTTTTAGAATAGTTTAAGTGTTTTATTTCTGATTATTTAAGGTGTCAATTAATTTATTTAAGGCTGTGATTTCTCTTTCCTTTTGATGAATAATTTCATCTTTATGAGAGATAATAAGTTTAAGTTTCTCGTTTTCAAAAGCCATTGTTTCTGAACCATTATAATGGTTGTTTGAGTTATTTATGCTATCAGTAATCATACAAACAACGCTTTTATCACTCATTTCAATTAAATCTATAACACTAAGGTCAAAAAGGTTGGCAATCTGCTCTAACCTTTCCAAATTCAGATTTGTTTCTCCACGTTCTATTTTTGCATAACCATTCTTCGATAAACCGACTCTTTCCGCCATATCCTCTTGTGACCAATCATTTTTTTCTCTAAGTTGGCGGATTATTTCTTGAATTTCCATTGAAAGACGTACCTTAATAGTAGTATTTTGAATACAAATTGTGTGTGATAAAACACACTTTTGTTTGGTTGAGAGTTGGCTTTTGTTACATTAGTATATGAGTGCTATAGAGAAATCGCAAGAAAAATACTGTCACAACAAAGCAAATATTTTATTGCTGTTATCTCCCTATCATTCTACAAAGTGGAGTTAATGAATGCTACCTAATGTAATAACTAATTTAGATTTAGAACCAATTATGGTTAAAGCAATGGACTATGACGAAGGTATGGGCTGGTCTTTGGATATAACAAATACCGTTGCGGAAGAGTATCGTAAATATCTAACATTGTGTATTGAACATCCCAATAAATCAATTGTACCGCCAAAAATGGTTGATAGTTTTTGGCACTTGCATATTTTGGATACTCAAAAATATGCTCAGGATTGTCAAATTATTTTCGGTTACTTTCTTCATCACTTTCCATATTTTGGTATGCGAGGGGAAGAAGATGCGAGCAATTTAAGAAGTGCTTGGGATGAAACTTGCAGTATTTATCGCAAACGATTTGGGGATTTAAGTGATTTATGGGTGAATTCAGCTCGTTGTCCAAATTGTGGTAGACGTAAGCATGGGGATAATTCGCATACAATGAATGTTCGTCCAACCCTCTCAATGATTTAATGTTTAAATGATACATTGATTTCAATCTAGGACGGTATTTATTCAAAACTATCATTTCAATCCAATAAAAAAACGGCTATCATTACTGATAACCGTTTTTTCTGTCTCTATATACCAATGCAAATTAGCGACGTAGACCTAATGCAGTGATAAGTGCAGTGTAACGTGCAGCATCTTTACGTTTTAGGTAGTCTAATAGCGTACGACGTGAGTTAACCATACGGATAAGACCACGACGGCTGTGATGGTCAGCTTTGTGAGCTTTAAAGTGTGGTTGTAGGTCGTTGATACGGGCAGTTAAAAGTGCAACTTGTACTTCGGGTGAACCAGTGTCATTAGCAGCACGTTGGAATTTTGCGACAACTTCAGCACGATCTTGATTTGTTAACATAATGATTTCCTTAGTATGAGAAGCCTAAACTGATAAACAGGTTAGCGTGATAAAGTCAGGATAACCACGCTTCTCGGTAGTTAACCTTCAAAAAAGAGCGTTATTCTAGCAAATTTTCGCTCATAATAAAACTATAATTTTTAAGCATCTTTTTTTGATTAAATTCTTATGTTTAAATTTTAGTTGGATAATGTGTTTGAAGCATTTTTGATTTCATGAGGAGATTTGCTATAGGATTGCTATAGATTGACCAATTTAATAGGTTGTAAACGACCATTACTTTCTAAATTGGCAATCCCCAAAAACTGCTCATCCCAAAACAACCTCACTTCTTGCGTGTTTTCGCTCAGAACCTGTTGTTGATAAGCACAAGTTTTGACATTCAGGCGTTGACCGTGCTTGATACGTTCAGCTTGTTGTGCATCTAGTTGTAGTTTTGGCAAAGCCTTAACACATTCATCGACTGGCAATAGCTTGTCAAAACGTGCATCAAAATCCAACTGCTCAAAGTCTGCCAAGGTCATCGCATTTTCAAGGCTAAAATCACCTGTAGCGGTACGTCTTAGGGCGGTCAAATGCCCCACTGTGCCGAGTGCCTTGGCGATATCTTCCCCAAGTACACGAATATAAGTGCCTTTTGAACAAGTAACCACAATTTGTAATTCTTCATGGCTAATCGGTTGAATAGTCAAATCGAAAATCGTGATAACACGTGCTGCTCGCTCAACTTCAATACCTTCACGCGCCAGTTCATACAGCTTTTTGCCGTCTTTTTTGAGCGCGGAGTACATGGGCGGCACCTGCATTATCTCACCCAAAAATTGCTCAGTGACGCTTTG
>CALAPG010000313.1 GCA_937889485.1 uncultured Moraxella sp.
CAGATAATCTAACACCGCCATCATCTCATCTTTGGGCTCACCCACGGATAAGCCACCAATTGCATAGCCGTCAAAATCCATCTTGAGCAGCCCTTCTAGCGACTTTTGGCGTAGGTCTTGGTACATACTGCCTTGGATAATGCCAAATAGCGCATTGGTATTGCCAAGTTTGTGGTGCTCATCAAGGCAGCGCTGCCCCCAACGTAGCGACAGCGCAAGCGATTTGTCCGCTTCGGCATGAGTTGCAGGGTAGGGGGTACATTCATCAAACTGCATGACAATATCAGAATTTAATGATTTTTGAATTTGCATCGAGATTTCAGGGGATAAAAAAACTTTTGCGCCATCAATCGGCGAGCGAAAATACACGCCTTCTTCTTTGATTTTGCGCATGGCGCCAAGGCTAAATACTTGAAAACCGCCCGAGTCGGTCAAAATAGGCTTGTTCCAACCAATAAAGTCATGTAAGCCGCCAAATTGATCAATCACCGCGGTGGTGGGGCGTAGCCACAAATGAAAGGTATTGCCTAGGATAATCTCAGCGCCAATGGCATGAATATCCCGTGGCAGCATGCCTTTGACCGTGCCGTAGGTGCCGACAGGCATGAATGCAGGGGTCTGGACATCGCCGTGTGCTAGATGAACAGTTCCACGGCGTGCGCGGCTTTCGCCCGTGGCAGTTTTGTGTAAGGTAAATTGCATAGTTTAATGTCTATAAAAAGTTAAAATTATACCACTTTTTCAAGTAACATCGCATCGCCATAACTAAAGAAACGGTACTGTTTGGCAATGGCATGTTGATAGGCATGTCTAATCGCCTCACTGCCTGCAAACGCCGATACCAGCATCAACAGCGTGGATTTTGGCAAATGAAAATTGGTGATGAGCTTATCAATCACCCCAAACCTAAAGGATGGATAAATAAAAATATCGGTATCGCCTGACCACGCTGACAAGGCAGGCTGCTCAAAACTTGCGGTTTTTTGAAAAGCAGTCTCAAGTACACGGGTCACAGTTGTGCCCACCGCAATCACTTGACCGCCGCGCGCTTTGGTTTGGTTTATCATATCCGCTGTCGCTTGTGGCAGCTCGGCATACTCTGAGTGCATTTTGTGGCTCAAAATATCATCAGTTTTGACAGGGGCAAACGTGCCTGCCCCCACGTGCAAGGTGACAAACGCGGTTTGGATGCCTTTTGCCATGAGCTGCGCCAATATTTTATCATCAAAATGTAGGCTGGCAGTAGGCGCGGCAACGCTAGCAAGCTTGGCAGGGTCATGAAACACTGTCTGGTAGCGCATCTCATCATGCGCATCGGCATGGCGCTCAAAGTAAGGCGGAATGGGCAGTTCGCCATAGGCTTCAAGGGCAGGCAAGATGGCTTGGTCAAACTGTAACACAAATAAATTGTCCTCGCGACCGATGACAGTGACCTGAATTTTTCCCTCGGCAAGGTGCAAGGTTTGCCCTGTTTTGGGGCTGCGGCTGGCGCGAACATGGCATAAGGCGGTGTTTTTTTGCGCAGGTGTTGGTGCCTCATCCAAAATGCGCTCTACCAACACTTCCACCGCACCGCCACTGGCTTTTTGCCCAAACAGTCTGGCCTTCATGACTTTGGTGTCATTAAATACCACCAAGTCACCTGCCTTTAGTAAATTGGGTAAATCGCTAAATAGTTTGTCTTGTGGCTCGCGGCTCGCTGAATTGGCAGGGAGATAAAGTAAGCGCGATGCTGAGCGCTCAGCTAGGGGAAATCGGGCAATCAGCGACTCGGGCAGGACATAGTCAAAATCAGTTAGGCTTAAACTCATGCGTCACCTTTGGCAGCTGGTTGGGTGGGAAATGGGCGTTGTTTGTCTGCCTGTACCCATGATTGAATCCACGCATCCACAGGTAGCACAAAGTCTTTTTCACCAATCGCTTCTAATACCTTGGCGGTGGGGATAACCTTGCCGCTTACCACGTTGGTTACGCCTGTGCGTAGCAGTGCATGGCACGTGGGCTGACCTTTGACCCACATGGTTTGGTCAATATAAAACCAGCGTTCATCAATGCCTACCAGTTTGGTTTTAATGGTCACTTTGTCAAATAGGCGCACCCGTTTACGGTATTGGATGGTACTGCCTGCCACCACAAGCCCCCAGCGGTGCTTAACTAGCTTTTTGGCAAGTCCTGCCCGAATAGCAAAGTCATTGCGTCCTAAATCAAATAAGGTAAAAATGCGCCCGTTATTCATTTCAACAAAATGATCAATATCGCTTAGGTTGGCAGTCAGGGTTATTTCACTGGTATCAGTGATGGCTAAGGCATGTCCCCGCTGTTTACGAACCGCACTCTTAATGGCATGGGTGCCCAGTCGAATAAATGGATACATAATTTATCTCTATTTTAAGGTTGGCTCATTATAGGTAAAATCATGAAATGACGCAAAATTTTGCATAAAAAAAGCACGGTTGACAAACCGTGCTGGCTGGTAAGCAGGTGTTATCAC
>CALAPG010000314.1 GCA_937889485.1 uncultured Moraxella sp.
GTTCAGCATGTCTAGGACGCATGCCGCCATTGCCACAGACGTATAGGTTCCAGCCGTTTTCGGTGGCGATAATACCGATATCCTTGCCTTGGGCTTCAGCGCATTCACGGGTACAGCCTGATACCCCAAATTTGATTTTATGCGGTGAGCGTAAGCCTTTGTAGCGGTTTTCCAGTTTAATTGCTAGTCCCACACTATCATCAACCCCATAGCGACACCATGTGCTACCGACGCAAGATTTGACGGTACGCAAAGACTTGCCATAGGCATGCCCTGTTTCAAAACCTGCGTTGATTAAGCGTTCCCAAATATCGGGCAATTGGTCACTACGTGCACCAAATAAATCCACACGTTGCCCACCAGTGATTTTGGTGTAAAGTCCAAAATCCCGAGCCACTTCGCCCAGTACGATGAGTTTTTCGGCGGTAATTTCACCGCCCGCAATACGCGGTACCACTGAGTAAGTACCATCTTTTTGGATATTCCCCAAGAAAGCGTCATTGGTGTCTTGCAGCGCAACCAGTGGTTTATCAAGAATATAGTCATTCCAGCAAGACGCCAAAATAGAGCCAACCGTTGGTTTACAGATTTCACAGCCATCACCGTGTCCGTGTCTTTCAATCATCTCTTCAAAGGTGTGGATATTGCCGACGCGCACCAAGTGATACAACTCTTGGCGAGAGTAAGCAAAATGCTCGCAGATATGATTTTTGACTTCGATACCACGTTTTTTGAGTTCTGACACTAAGGTATCTTTGACGATTTGAGCACAGCCGCCACAGCCTGTACTGGCCTTGGTGCAGCTCTTGATGTCTTCATAAGTCATGGCCCCATTGTCCACTGCTGCGCAGATTTGACCTTTGCTGACGTTATAACATGAGCATAGGGTAGCGGTATCGGGCAGATTCTCCACCCCCATCACAGGTTTTTCCACGTTTGGCAAAATCAAGCTTTCTGGGTGTAACGGTAAATCAATACCATTTAAAAACAGTTGCAATAAATTGCTATAGTCTTCGGTATCACCCACAAGTACCGCACCGAGCAAGCGTTTGCCATCGTCCGAGGTGACTAATTTTTTATACACGCCTGTTTTTGGGTTTTGGTAGACAAAGCTTAAACTGTCTTTGATTTTGCCATGGGCATCGCCAATACTGCCGACATCGACGCCCATGAGTTTAAGTTTGGTACTCATGTCCGCACCGTCAAATAGGCTGTCATGCTCACCTGCTATTTGTGAGGCACATACGCTTGCCATGGTGTAGCCTGGAGCAACCAGCCCGTAGATTTTGTTATCCCATAATGCACATTCTCCAATCGCATAAATATCTGGCTCGCTCGTTTGACACATATCGTCAATGGCAATTCCACCACGTTCACCAAGTTTGATTCCAGAATCTCGTGCAATGGTATCTTCAGGGCGAATCCCTGCACTAAACAAAATCAAATCAGTATCAAGTAGCGTACCATCGGCAAATTGCATGGTTAAAAAACTGGCATCATCGTCATGGTTGTCAATGATTTGTTGGGTGTTTTTACCTGTTAGTACCGTCACACCTAAGTCTTCGATTTTTTTCTTCAGTAGTTCACCCCCTGCCGCATCAAGCTGTACACCCATGAGCTGGGGGGCAAACTCGACTACATAGGTGGTTAAACCCAGTGTCACTAAGGCTTTGGCCGCTTCTAATCCCAATAAACCACCGCCAACCACCACACCACGTTGGACACGTGGATTGTCCGCAGTTGCTAAAATAGCATCTAAGTCTTCAATGGTGCGATAGACATGACAGTGCGCATGTTGATTGCCTTTAACAGGCGGGACAAAAGGATAAGAGCCTGTTGCTAACACCAATTTTTCAAATTCTAAGGTGTTGCCCTTGCTGGTGATAAGAGTTTTGGTTTGCGGATCAAAACTTTCGACGCCTTCACCCAAATGCAAAGTAATGCCCGCTTGCTCATAGTTTGCCAAATCCACTAAATTAAGCTGACTGGCGTCTTTATGTTCGAAGTAACTGGACAAATACACCCGATCATACGCAGGGCGACTTTCAGCACTAAATACATGAATCTGATAAATTTGGTGCAAGTTTTTTTCAATCGCTTTTTCGATAAAGTGATGACCGACCATGCCATTACCGATGACGATAAGATTTTTCATGTATTTATCCCTTCTAACGAAACATTGGCTTTTTGACTAGGATAATGACTGGCTTTTGGCGTGTATTATCCTAAGGTTTTCTATACTGTTATGTAAGCAAATTTTATGCCAATATTTAAATTAACTATAAATTTCAATGGGTTAAAAAATATAGGTTAATTGTTTATTAAGAAAAATAAATCACATTGTTAGTGATTTAACGCAACCAGTAGCCAAGTGAGGAGCAACAGCACCGTTAATATGCCACTGACCAGTTGCCAAAATAGCACAGGATGTTTGTCAATCAGCGGCTGCTTGGCTTTATCGTCGGCATGGCTTTTGGGGTCAAGGTCGGTGAGAAAATCGCCAATGCTCTGATAGCGGCGGCTGCTATCTGCTTGCAGCGCACGAATCAGCACGTCATTGACCCAAAATGGCAAATCCGCGCGCAATTGCCGTACGTTTTTGAACGCCAGTTTTTGGGTGGTTTGGGCGTTCATCGCAGTGGTCAAGGTATCGACATCAAACGGCTGTAGCCCTGTCAGCATCTCATAAGTCACCACACCCAGCGAGAAAATATCGGAATACACCCCTTTTGGTGCATCGCTAAAATATTCGGGGGCAATATAATGCAAATCGCCCACAGGCGGTGTATGCCCAGTTCTTAAGAGCAACGAGCCAACCGAACCAAAGTCAATGAGCTTGATATGACCCGATGGCAGCAGCATGATATTTTCGGGCTTGATATCTTGATGGAGTAGATAATTACGGTGCATGACTCGCAGCGCCATACCGATTTGATTGACAATAGCAAAGGTTTGGGCAACCGATAACGGCGGCTGGGTGTCGATAAATTCACGCAAACTCATGCCTTGCAAAAATTCGGTTACATGGTACAGATACTGGCTATTCATCGGTTTGGGGTAAAATTTTAGTAAGCTTGGGTGATTGAGGCTTAACCCTATTTTTTCTTCTTTTAAAAACAGCCGTAAAAATCCGCTATCGTCTTCATAATAGGCAGATGGCACTTTGATAATACGCTGATTATCGCCTGTGTCAGCGGTGCTGTCGGTTGCCAAATACACGCTACTGCGTGGCGTGTTTTGCACCACTTTGTCAATGGTAAAATGATCAAGCTTGTCGCCGGCCGTTAGCACAGGTGGAATGCGTAAACGGGTAACGGCATGACGATTGTCTGTATGTTCGGCAAAGCCAGCTTTGTCAAAATCTGCATTCGCCAAAATTCTCGCAACTTTTGGCAACACCGCTATCATCACGCAACTGACATTGTCATTACTGCCGTTTTCCAATGCCACCTGACACAAGATTTCTGGCAAATTTTCTAAGTCTAAGGTGGTGGAGTTATCCAGCGCCAACAATTTTCCCAATGCCGATTGGGTGAGTAACAATAATTCATCATCACCGATAAATTCATACACGCCATCGGTCATTATCAAAAACACATCTTCGGGCAATACATCGATTTGGGCAAGTTGTAATTCCACATGGGCATCTGCGCCAAGTGCAGCGGCTAACGCGCCTTTGTCTCGCCCTCGTTTGTGTCTGTGGTCTTGGGTGAGTACGCGCAGTTTGTTGTGTCGTAGCCGATAGATACGGCTATCACCTGTGTGGAATAACACTGCCGAGTGCTCGGATAATAAAGGCTCGGTAAACAGCAGCCCAGATAAGGTTGAGAGTAATTTGGGCAAATACCGCTGCGAGGCTGAATCAAAGCTGTCATGGTGATCACTAAAATACAAAAAATCATTGATAATATGCACGCTTTTGGTGAGCATTTGGGCAAGCGTTTCGGCACTGTTGTTGTTCAATAAATCGCTAGTAGCAGGGCTAGTAATAGGGCTAGTAACAGGGCTAGTAACAGGGCTAGTAACTGGGGTAGTCACCATGTCAGCTTGGTGCATGGTTAATTGGTCGATCAGCGTATCAATCACCCATTGACTGGCGAGCTTTGGCTGTCCGCAGCTGCTGACGCCGTCAGCTAAAGCGGTGACTTGCCATGCAAGCTGAGCGGCGCTGCTATCCCCTGTTGGCACCAGCGTTTGCATTGTCAAGGTATCTTGATTTTCGGCTTTGCGCCCTGCATGACTAGCAGCACGGGTCAGCAGTTGCGGCAAGGACTGTGGTAAGGATTGAGAACTGGCGGGATTTTGCTGAATGGCTTTTGACATGGGTTTTTCCTTACTAGCACGGTTGCTACGCATTGTGCAAAAATGAAAAAAGGGCATACACCCTTTTTTACCTTACTAACTAGACTTCCTTGTCCGCTGGTTGACTGTTTTTTTGGTTGGATTTAGTGAGCGATTAGGCTACCGCAATTCGCTCAATGGTGCCATCTTCGTGCACCTCGATCATATGTCCTTGTGGCTCGCTCAAGAAGGTCGCGCCAATAAAGGCAATGCCTGCAAAAATCGCGAGGGTAATAAAGAATCCTGTTGGCGATACCATAGAGAAAATAGTCAAAAACAACACCCCACCTACGTTACCATACGCACCCACCATACCAGCAATTTGCCCTGTCATACGGCGTTGAATGAGCGGAACCACTGAGTATACTGCACCGCATGCTGCTTGCACAAATACAGAAGTAAGCAGCACGATTGCCACTGCACCCGCCAATGGTAACTTGGTCATTTGCGTCATTAGCAGATAACCCACCGTTTGCCCTGCCAATGCAATCATCAATACTTTACGACGACCGACCGCATCGGACATAAAACCACCGCCAGGACGAGCAAATAAATTCATCACCGCAAAACAGCCTGCAGTCAACCCTGCTAAAGTATGCGATACACCATAGTTGGTAATAAAAAATTGCGGCAACATCGACACCACTGCCAACTCAGAGCCAAAACATGCCAAATACGCCATGTCTAAAATCGCCACTTGTTTGAACTGATAACCATATTCTGGATTTACCGCAGGGCGAGATGTATCAAATAAATGCTTATTGACTGACCAGATTTTGATATATTGATAGACTACAAGCACCGCCACCACCGCATATGCCAGCATGGTTTGATTAGCGGTTAATAATTTTAATCCGCTAGGTGACAAACGCCACGCCAACAAAAACAAAATCGCATAAACCGGTAAAATCATCACCGCATAAAAGTAAAAGTCTGCTTTGCTTGATACTTCCAAGCCGCCTGATTTTTTTGGTTTAAAATAAGTCGCGCCTTTGGGTGTATCACTGACACCACGATAAAAAATGACCGAATAAACAATCGCAATCACGCCTGTGGTCGCAATCGCATACCGCCAACCGTCTGCACCGCCATACACTAAGGCAAGAATCGGCATCGACATCGACGCTACTGCCGCCCCAAAATTGCCCCAACCGCCGTACACCCCTTCTGCCGAGCCGACTTCATTGACAGGAAACCATTCTGAAATCAAACGAATCCCAACCACAAATCCTGCACCGACAAAACCTAGCAAAAACCGCCCAATCGCCAGCATTTGGAAACTTTGGGCAAATGCAAACACAAAACACAAAAAACCGCTAATCAACAACACAGCACTATATGAACGCTTGGGGCCGTATCTATCGACCATCGCGCCGATTAGCAAACGGGCAGGAATGGTCAAAGCCACATTGAGCATCAAGATCGCTTTGACTTGTCCATCGCTCAAATGAAAATATTGTTTGATAGTTGGCATCAATGCCACATGAGCAAACCAAATTAAAAAGGTGACGAAAAAAGCAAACCAGGTGTAATGTAACACCTTGATACGGGGTAATTTCATAGCAAACAGCGGTAAACGTTGGGGCATCTGCTTCTCCTTTAAGTAAGCCTGTACGGTTCACGGTAACAAGGCAAGAGCAATATTTATGCCATTATCATAAGCTTTTGTTTTTACAATAATTTTTTTGAATGACCCATCAATTAGCTATTTTGCTGTGATAAAACTTTTACCGATTAGTATGAATGATAAAAATTTGACGCTGTACTGCACTATTTTGGTAAGTAATCGATAAGGTAAAAGAATAATGCAAATAAATAAGCAAAAAAAATGTCTAAAAATATTTTAAAAACCCTCAAACAGTTATCTACAGTTAAAGAGGTTAAATTCGAAGAGTGGTCAACATACCTCACACTGTCCGACAAATAATAGCCAAAATTTAAAACACCATAAAAAACAGTAAAAAACAACGGTTTAAAACGGTTGGCATAAATTTTGAATTATCTAAAGGGCTAAATTTTAAAGTGCTAGATTCTAAAGTATTAAATATCGGGTCGGATAAGCAAGGTCAGCCAAACAATGCAACACACACACATTCTTATCATAGGGGCAGGGATGGCAGGGACACGCTTTGCTATGCAGTATGCCAAAAGCAGACTGAGTGCCCACAGCGGACTGGGGATTGATAGCCAAGGCGAGCAAAGTCGAGATGAGTTTGCCATCACGCTTATCAACAGCGAGCCATATGCAGGCTATAACCGTATTATGCTATCGCCTGTATTGGCAGGGGAAAAACGCTTCGCTGAGATTTATCTATTTTCTCAAGAGGAGTACGCCAACCATAACATCACTGTAAAGACAGGTTGCACTGTTAGCGATATCAATCTTGCTGCTCATCAGGTCATCACCGACAGCGGCGAAACCATCGGCTATGACAAATTGGTGTTTGCCACAGGTTCAACGCCATTTATTTTGCCATTGCCCAACCATACCGCAAAAGGCGTCATGGGTTTTCGTACCAAAGCCGATGTGGACGCTATGCTAGATATCGCAACAACCAATCATAATGGCAAAAAATCTCCAAAATGCCTGGTTATCGGGGGTGGGTTACTCGGTCTTGAGGCTGCCAATGCTTTGGTACAACAGGGAGCGAAAGTCACTGTGGTGCATGGGGCAGGCTATTTACTCAATCGCCAACTGGATAAAACCGCTGCCGATTTACTGCAAACTTACTTTGAAAACAAAGGTATTGAGTTTGTGCTCAACGCCAACTCTCAAACGATTTGCGTGGACAAGGATAACCAGGTCACTGGACTGACTTACACGGATAATGTCGACACATCCATCCCTGCCAAAACCATTGACAGCGATTGCATTATCATGACCGTCGGCGTGCGACCCAATATTGCCCTTGCGCAACAGGTCGGTATCACTTGCGAGCGGGGGATTTTGGTTGATAACCAAATGCGAACCCATACCCCAGATGTGTATGCGATTGGCGAGTGTGTACAGTTTGACAACCAGCTATTTGGGCTCGTCGCACCTGTGTATGAGCAAGCCAATATTCTGCTACATACCTTAAACGAGCAGCCAGGCAGCACCTCGCCCGTGTTTAGCATACAACCAACGGCAACCAAACTAAAGGTCTCGGGCGTGGCGCTATTTTCGGCAGGTGATATCGATGTGAGTCACGACTGCGAGCAGTTGATTTATCAAGACCCTAGCCATAGCATCTATCAAAAAATCACCGTAAAAGACAACCGTATTTTATCTGCAGTGCTATATGGTGATGTACAAGAGGGCGGTTGGTTTTTTGAACTGATTCAAAATCAACAAGATATTTCAGCCATCAAAGATAAATTACTGTTTGGCAAAGCGTTTTGTGAAGAGTTGCTGGCGGGCTGATCTGACTGGTAGAAATTAAAAATAGTAAAAGGTTAACGTGTGACAACAACTATACAACATTTAGCACCACAAAAATCTCCGCTGATTCAAGTTAAAACCACCTGTGCCTATTGTGGTGTTGGCTGTGGCGTGTTGGCGACGATTGATGAGAATACCCAACACGTCAGCATTGACGGTGATCCAACCCATCCTGCCAACTTTGGCAAATTATGCTCCAAAGGCAAAGCATTGGGCGATACACTCGATCATGACCGCCGTTTGGCACATCCGATGATTCATGGCGAGGCAGTCGATTGGGATACCGCCACCGATTTTGTTGCCAAATCATTGCAACAGACCATTGATGAATATGGCGCCGACAGCGTTATGCTATATGTATCGGGACAACTGCTCACCGAAGATTATTACGTGGCAAACAAATTTACTAAAGGTTTTTTGGGTACCAATAATTTGGACTCCAATTCTCGACTGTGTATGTCATCAGCGGTGGCTGGCTACAAGCGAGCATTTGGCTCGGACACTGTGCCTTGTAATTATGAAGACATCGAAAACAGCGACCTATTTATCATTATCGGTTCGAATATGGCGTGGTGTCATCCGATTTTATTTGGTCGGTTAAAATCCAGCAAACAAGCCAATCCCAACAAAAAAATCGTGGTGATTGACCCACGAGCCACTGACAGCACCGCGATTGCTGACTTGCATTTGCCGATTCGCTCTGGCACAGATACCCATTTATTTGTCGGACTACTCAATTACTTGCACCAAAACGGCTATGCCAATCACGATTATCTCAGGCATTGTGACAATCTTGCTGATGCGCTTGCAGCCAGTGACAGTTGGACGATTAAAAAAGTTGCCAAAATCTGCGGTGTCAACGAAAGTAATTTAACCAAGTTTTACCAATTGTTTGCCACTACCAAGAAAACCGTGAGTTTTTACTCCATGGGCGTCAATCAAGCCAGTAATGGCACTGATAAGGTCAATAGCATTATCAATTGCCACCTTTATACAGGCAAACTGGGTTATGAAGGGGCAGGGGCGTTCTCAATTACAGGACAGCCCAATGCCATGGGTGGGCGAGAGGTCGGGGCGTTAGCCAATCTGCTAGCCAGTCATTTTGAGCTCAAAAACAGCGACCATCGTCAAACAGTAGCTAACTTTTGGCAAGCACCGACTAGTATTAGTGGTAAAGATGGTGTCAAGGCAACCCAATGTGCCGATGCTATTTTGGAGGGGCAAATTAAAGCGATTTGGATTATGGCGACCAATCCTGTGGTCAGTCTGCCAGAAGCAGACAAATTTGCCATGGCGTTACAGCAATGCCCACTGGTCATCGTGTCTGACTGCTCAAAAGACAGCGACACGCTCGACTTTGCTCATGTGGCTTTGCCCGCGCAAGGCTGGAGTGAAAAATCAGGCACGGTCACCAACAGCGAACGCCGCATCTCTCGTCAGCGTCGCTTAGTCACCCCATTTGCTGACGCCAAGCCCGACTGGTGGATAGTCAGCCAAGTGGCACAGAAAATGGGTTTTGTGGGTTTTGATTACACCCACGACTACCAAGTGTTTGCCGAACACGCTCGGCTTAGTGGCGAGAAGAATGGCGGTGAAAAAAATACAGATAGCCGAAGTTTTAATATCAGCCATTTAGCCAATATTAGCCAAAACGAGTATGATAATTTGGCACCGTTTCAGTGGGGTCAACCGCATTATTTTGGACTACAAAAACAAGACGCACACACCACTATCGGCACCACTTATACCGATACCCAAAAACTGCATTTTGTCACCGTTACTCCTGCAGTACCCAAGTCATTGCCTGATGAGCAATATCCACTGGTGCTTAACACAGGTCGCTCGCGTGACCAATGGCATACCATGACCCGCACAGGGATTGCCCCACAGCTCAATCAGCATTTACCGCACCCACTGGTTGCGATTCATCCAAGTGACGCCAAGCCTTTGAGTCTACAAAATAACGATTTTGTGCAAATTAACAGTCCCAATGGTACTATCTTAGTGCGGGCGGATGTGACTGAAAAACAACGCCAAGGCGACGTGTTTATACCTATGCACTGGAATCAGCACTTTGCCGCCAATGCGCGTGTCGGTAAGCTTATCAGCAATCATCATGACCCCTTTTCACAGCAACCGCAGCTCAAGCACCAACCTGTTAGGCTGCAAAAGCTAACCATGCAAGCATTTGGATGGTTATTGATTGATAAACATTGTGATGAAAACCTGCTAACTTGGCTCGAATCGCCAGATATGACTTATTGGGTGCGTAATCGCCAGTCAAACAGTAGCCAGTATTTTTTTGCCATTGATAATCAGTCTGCGGCCATGACAACTTGGTTTGATAAGCAATATTGGCAACAGCAGTTAAGTGTATGGCTCAATCAACCAGCGCAAGCCTACAACTTTGATATTATCCATTATCAGCATGTTGATACCGATAACACCAGCCAAGATTTACGACTTGCGATATTGCAAAATGGGCAAGTCCATGCGCTAGTATTTTTGAGCACCCACGAGCATAAACTACCCACCCATAACTGGCTGGATAGCCAATTTGGCAGAAGTCTTGATAACCATACGCGTAAATGGCTACTAATGGGCAAACCTGCCACGGGTTTTATTGATACAGGGCGGATTGTTTGCTCTTGTATGTCGGTGGGTGAAAATACCATTGTTGAGACGATAAAAAAATATCACTGTAAAACCGTCGTTGAGGTTGGCAAACATTGCAAAGCAGGCACCAATTGTGGCTCCTGTCTAGGAGAGATTAGCAAAATTTTGGCGGGGTGACATTGTTATAACTTGTTGAAAGGATGATTGGGTGAACTTTAAGCCACTTTATCATTTCGCTTAAAGTTGCCTGATTCTACTGGGTGACTTATTGATAATGAGCTTTAGAGAGTTAAAAAAAAGCAAAAGAATTAAAAATAT
>CALAPG010000315.1 GCA_937889485.1 uncultured Moraxella sp.
GTATGGTAGCATAGCTGTTAAAAATTGGCTAAGATTTTGCGTATAATGTGTGAGTTTATACCTACTATTGACCACGCAACCCAGGCAACTCTTGTAGCCTAGCAGTTAATTAGCACCATTTAATAAATTTTTGTTGAGAAAATTCATGCATGAGCAAAAAATGGCCTTGCCAAATTGGCAAGTAATGATTGATGACGCCACATTAGATGAATTTGTCAGCACAGGTTTTATGGTGTTAGATAATTGTTTTTGCAAAGATTACTTGCTTGCGTTGCAAACCGAAAGTGGCTGTCTTGACTATGAGCTAGCACACTTGACCGCAGGTGAGCGCATTAGCGAGATTCGCGGCGATCGCATCCGCTGGATTGATGAACGCTGTCCTGCAGGTATGGTTTATCTGAGCGCTATTGGTGAGTTGGCAGGTTATTTTAACCAAACTTTGTATGCAGGCATTCGCCATTGGGAAGCGCATTATGCCCACTACCCTACAGGATTTGGTTACCAATGGCACAGTGACAACCCCATGGGGCGAGATGAACGCGTAATTTCAGCGGTTTTTTATCTTAATGAGGATTGGCAAGCGGCAGATGGCGGTGAGGTGCTGCTCATTGACAAAAAAAACAACTTACAAACACGCGCCCCCAAGGCAAATCGGTTACTGGTTTTTGATAGTAACTTGCGCCACCAAGTCAACATCACCCATCGTAACCGCTTTTCGATTGCCACTTGGATGCGCAAAGATAGCATCATTATCTAGGGTCAACGTCTTTTGGGTTTGGCACTTAAAGCCTTTTGTTTGCCTGCTAGCCCATGAGTAACGATATTGCAATAGACCACATCACCACCCCGATTGCAATATCCAGCACTTTCCAAGCCACGGGTTTGGCAAACCACGGCTGTAGCAATCTTGCACCGTAACCCAAACCAAAAAAGAACATAAAAGAAGCCGTGATCGCCCCTATCGCAAAAGCTGCACGATCACCAAATTGTGACGCCACAGTACCTATCAAAATCACCGTATCTAAATACACATGCGGGTTTAGCCACGTAAACGCCAAGCACATAGCCA
>CALAPG010000316.1 GCA_937889485.1 uncultured Moraxella sp.
TAACAGTTTAACAATGATCAGAGGATTAAATTATGGCAAAGGCCAAGTTTGAACGCACAAAGCCACACGTCAACGTAGGTACCATTGGACACGTTGACCACGGTAAAACCACCCTAACTGCTGCGATCGCAACCGTTGCTGCCAAGCACAACGGTGGTGAAGCAAAAGACTACGCGTCAATTGACAGCGCCCCTGAAGAAAAAGCCCGTGGTATTACCATCAACACCTCACACATTGAGTATGACACCCAAGCACGTCACTACGCACACGTAGACTGTCCTGGACACGCTGACTATGTTAAAAACATGATCACAGGCGCAGCACAGATGGACGGCGCGATTTTGGTTGTATCAGCCACTGATGGCCCAATGCCACAGACTCGTGAGCACATCCTACTATCACGCCAAGTTGGTGTACCATACATCATGGTATTCATGAACAAATGTGATATGGTAGACGACGAAGAGCTACTAGAACTTGTAGAGATGGAAGTACGTGAATTGCTATCAAGCTACGACTTCCCTGGCGATGACACACCAATCATCAAAGGTTCTGCCCTAGAAGCGCTAAACGGCGGCGAAGGCAAATACGGTGAGCCAGCGGTACTAGAACTACTAGACACCTTAGACAGCTATATTCCAGAACCAGAACGCGCTATCGACAAACCATTCTTGATGCCAATCGAAGACGTGTTCTCAATCTCTGGTCGTGGTACTGTTGTGACAGGTCGTGTTGAATCAGGTATCATCAAAGTAGGCGAAGAGATTGAAATTGTTGGTATCAAACCAACCGCCAAAACCACTTGTACAGGCGTTGAAATGTTCCGCAAATTGCTAGACGAAGGTCGTGCAGGCGAGAACTGTGGTGTGTTACTACGTGGTACCAAACGTGAAGACGTACAACGTGGACAAGTACTAGCCAAACCAGGTTCAATCAAACCACACACCAAATTTGATGCAGAAGTATACGTACTATCAAAAGAAGAAGGTGGACGTCATACCCCATTCCTAAATGGTTACCGCCCACAATTCTACTTCCGTACCACTGACGTAACTGGCGCAATCCAATTACCAGAAGGTACCGAAATGGTAATGCCTGGTGACAACGTTGAGATGGCAGTGGAACTTATCCACCCAATCGCAATGGACCAAGGTCTACGTTTTGCGATCCGTGAAGGCGGTCGTACGGTAGGCGCAGGTGTTGTTGCCAAAGTAAACGAATAATCGTTACTTGGCAGTTATTATAAAAAAGGAGTCACTTCGGTGGCTCTTTTTTTATGTTAAATAAAGAGGAACTTTAAGATGTCATTATTGGTTTTTGCTGAAATCCCTGTAGCCGATGATGTGATCAATCGCAGTATCATTAACCAAGTTGCTCAGATTGAGCAAGCAATTTTTTTGGATGAGGCTTGGTCGGTGCAGGCTCTTACCGACTTACTCGCTAACCCCAATAGTCATTTATTAATTGCCACCCAAGACGTGACAAAAATAGTAATGGGTTATTGTCTGTATCAGCAGCTATTTGAAGATGCCGAAATTTTTAAAATTGGCACGGCGCCTTATTATCAAAGGCAGGGCGTGGCAAGCCAGTTGTTGACCGCCGTATGCCAACGTATAAGCAGCCGACAGGCACAGCGCCTGATGTTAGAGGTAAGTGTGGATAATCTACCTGCCATTTATCTTTACCAAAAACATGGCTTTACCAAGATGGGTATCCGTAAAAATTATTATAGCCACGGTGATGGTCGTAAGACGGATGCTGCAATCCTAGAAAAATCCTTGATGGCGCTGCCTTAGTCCTGCCATACGGCGAGATAATGCTGCTTGATTGCCCTTTGTAACAGCGGCTCTACGTGTTCGGGGGTGACGGGGCTATCAAAACGGTGCCAAGTTTGGTCTATGAGTAGCTCTATGGGATAAAATTTTGATTTATAAGCCATTTTTTGGGCATTGGGCACCCAAAAACCCAAATATAAGTGGGGTAGGTTGAGCCGTTTAACATGCTCAATTTGGGTAAGAATAGCCAGCGTTCCTAAACCGCTTGGCTGCCAGTCTGGATCAAAGAATGTATAAACTGCAGAGATGCCGTCATCGAGCTGGTCACACACTGCGACCATAATTAAGGTATCTTTTTGCCAGAACTCCATAAAAAAAGAATGGGTAAAGCTATGTTGTAAAAAACGGCGGAAGCTTTGCAAATTGGGTGGATACATGTCGCCATCACTGTGACGGGCACAAATATAGCGGGCGTATAAGCTAAAGTGCTGTTCATTGGCATCTTCACAGGCAGTAATCACCACATCAGTATTTTGATATTTTTGCCACAATTTGCGTTGGCTGCGGTTGCGCTCAAATGCGGCTACCAATAGCCGCGTAGAAATACAGCGTTGGCAGTGGTGACAAGCAGGGCGATATAAGTGCTGCCCACTACGGCGAAACCCCAAACGCGATAAGCCAGAAAATAGCGGTGTTGTTAAGCGCTCATGATTTGATAAATCAAACAGTTCCAACCTCGCTGCCCGATCTGGCAAATAACTACATTGGTGTAATGGGGTAACCTGCATGCTTGGTAACGCGGTAACGGATTCAAAATCACACGGTGAGGCGATCATGCGGGGCGGTTAAAGCGGGCTAAAAGATAAGTAATGCGGCTCATAAATTAACGCTCCGTCTTGTAGTAATGCCACCAAGCGCTGGGAAGACTGACAAAGCCGCGACCAGTCACAAGTAGCTTCATTGACTTTTTGGTTAAGGGATGATAAAAAGTTTTGCCGTGTCATGGTAGTGGCACCCAAGCTCATTAAATGGGGATTGGGTAGTTGACAATCTACCCAGTCAAAATGAGACTTGGCGCACAGACGCATCAATACAAAAAAAGCCGCTTTTGAGGCATCAGTGCAGCGGTGGAACATACTTTCCCCAAAAAAAGCTTGCCCGATTTTTAGACCATACAAGCCGCCAATTAAGGTGTCTTGTTGCCAAACTTCAATACTATGTGCGATGCCGCGCTGGTGTAGCGCGGTGTAGGCGTCAATCATCGCTGGGCTAATCCAAGTATCATTCGCATATGCCCGCGCTTCAGCGCAAGCGCCAATAACCTGTGAAAATGCTTGGTTGACGGTAAACGTCCAATGGCTGTTTTTGATACGACGGACAAGGGATTTGCTGGGTTCAAACTGAGATGGCTCAATGATGCAGCGTGGCTCAGGTGACCACCAAGCAATCGGCTCGCCTTCGTTAAACCATGGGAAAAGCCCTTGGCGATAGGCACACAGCAAGGTGTCTGCCGCCAAGTCTGCACCAACGGCTATGAGTCCATCACCGTGTGGGTCAACCGCGGCAGGATCGGGAAAGTGATAGTGGCACAAAATAGGCATATGGTGGGCTATTTTTTTAGTGGCTATTTGCCGTGGCTAAGGCGTCTAGATATTTTTCTGCATCCAATGCCGCCATACAGCCTGTGCCAGCAGAAGTAATGGCTTGGCGATACTGATGATCTGCCACATCACCTGCCGCAAAGACACCCTCAACACTGGTTGCCGTGGCATTACCGTCTAAGCCGCTTTTGACCACAATATAGCCGTTATTCATAGCAAGTTGGTCTTGAAATATGGCGGTATTGGGTTTGTGCCCAATGGCGATAAACACGCCAGGCGCGGCTAATTGTTTGGTGGTGTGGTCGAGGACGTTTTCAATGACGACGCCTGTTACGCCTGAGTCATCGCCGACCACTTCTTTAACTTGGCTGTTCCATTCGATGCTAACATTGCCTGTTTTTTGTTTTTCTAGCAATTGATCGCGCAGGATTTTTTCTGAGCGCAAGCTATCACGGCGGTGTACGAGGGTTACGTGGCTAGCAATATTAGACAGATACAATGCCTCTTCTACGGCGGTATTGCCACCGCCAATGACAACAACGGGTTTGCCGCGGTAAAAAAAGCCATCACAAGTGGCACAAGCAGAGACGCCTAGACCCATAAATTTTTGTTCAGATGGCAAGCCCAAATACTGTGCAGAAGCGCCCGTGGCAATGATAAGCGCATCACAGCTATAGCTAGCGTTGTCACCATGTAAGCAAAAGGGGCGCTCGCTTAGGTTGACTTGATTGATTTGGTCATATACCAATTGTGTGCCAAAGCGTTCGGCATGTGCCTGCATGCGTACCATCAAATCTGGGCCGGTCAAGCCATGTGCATCGCCTGGCCAATTATCCACTTCGGTGGTGGTGGTTAACTGTCCACCCACTTGCATGCCCGTAATAATCACAGGCTTTAGGTTGGCGCGCGCGGCATATACCGCCGCGGCATAACCTGCAGGGCCTGAACCCAAAATAATTAATTGATGATGAATATGTTCTGACATGCGACCACCCCACAATGTTGATCAAACGGATAAAATAAATACAAACCCTAAGGCGCGGCAAATTGCTTTCACCTCGTGCCCCTATGTATAAGTAGGATAGGGGTATGAGTAAGATAGGGGCTAATAGGGAAAATAGCAAGTCAATGTTTGGGTAAGCAGCCGTTACCTTTGCAGCAAACTGATAAAGAGATGGCGAGGTTTTAAAATAAGGAAAAACCAATGATGATGATAGGGTGCATGCAGCAAGTAGCTTTATCAAAAAAATCGCCCAAGCTTGGAGAATTTTTGGCAATTTTGGCAATAAAAAGCTAACCAAAACAAAGTGAAGATTTGCTATGATAGGCGGCTGTATCCGCTATTTTTCTGTAGGGTTTTTCACTCTGCTAGACGTTGCCAGTATTTTGTTTGGGGCTGGCGGACGTTGTTTCTTCTATTAGTTTTCAAAAACAAAGGTAGATTACGTTGTCTTACTATATCCGTCGTAGCGTGCTCACAGTCATCTGGTTGGTTGTGGCACTGTTGTTGGTGATGTCGCTGATTAGCTATTCAGCAAATGACCCAAGTTGGTCGCATTTAAGTAGTGCTAGTACTGAGGTCAGTAACCTTGCTGGTCAAGGTGGGGCATGGCTCGCTGATATTCTTTATGCGTTTTTGGGCGCCGCTAGCTGGTGGCTAATTGTGATTGCTTGCTATGAGGCGTGGTGTGTTTGGCGTCACCATACCCAGCCGCATGGCTTGATTCGTACGTTGGGCTACGTGCTGCTATTGCTTGCCACTGCGGCACTGACGGGGGTATTAGCGTTTGGTTGGCTTTTGCAGGGCATGATTGGACAAATTGTGGGGAGCGGTTTAAGTCAATTATTGACCTATTGGGGTACGCTGTTGTTTTTGATGGCGTTTATTGGCATTACCCTCACTTTTACTTTTAATATTGATTGGCGCGCTCTTGTATCAGGACGTGTGCTCAAACCTGTTCGCGATGCCGCGAGGGCAGATGAAGCAGCAAAGTATCAAGGTGCTGACCATCCAGTGACAAGTGCGCAAACTCGAGGCACCGATGCGGCTACCCAAATGCCATTACCCACACCATCAACCGATTCTTCACCTCATGTATCAGCCCATGCGGATGAAGCGAGTACCGAGGTAGCAGCAAGTTTGTCCATGATTAATCCCTTGGATGAGTTTTTGGATGAAACGGGTTTTAGTGAGATCAAAGAGTACGAATGGCTCGCAAAAAATGATGCCGCCAACCCGTTTAAGCCTGTAAGTTCAACCTATGTTGCCAATACCAAACTGACCAAAAAGTTGGATGCAAAGCTACAACGTGAAGTGATAAAAACGCCTGCTGCCGCGCCCTCACCGCGTGCGACTTCTAATGCGGCAGCCATGCCAGTGGTGCCCCCCGCACCAAACCAGACAGCCACTGACTCCATAGCAACAACGCAACTAGATGACACCATTGATCATGGTATTACCACCGAACAGCCATTAGTACCAGCTGACGTGCACGATATGCCCCTTAAGTCATTTGAGTCACATGTCGCGCCCAACACCCAAGCCACTGTAACGTCATCAACTGCGCCAGATATCAGCAGCGCTACACCAACGGATACGGCAATAACCGCTGTTAAGCCGCTATCGCATGAATTGACGCCCAGCGCTGCCAGCCCTAGTACGACATCACTCGATGATGAGGCTGCCGCCCCTGTTTCGGTTGCCCAACTATTGGGCATGCGCCAAGTACCAGACGCAATACAAGCAGCAAATAGTGAACCAGCACCACCAAATTTGCCAGATCCCACCACGCCTATCCATAGCCGTGCCGTAGAATCTGAGCTATTAGATGCCTTAGAAACCTCACAAGCAACCGACGCTTGTGCCAATCCCCTTGATATCACCAATGACGCTTTATTTGCAGGCAAATCTAGAGCCATGCAAACCGCAGCATACCGCGCCAACTTAACACCGCTGCCTGAGCTGTCATTACTAGACTTACCCGATCCCAACCGTAAGCCTAGCTATAGCCGTGAGCAGCTACAGCAGCTATCTGAACTGCTAGAAATTAAGCTACAAGAATTTAATATCAAAGCCGACGTGGTTAATGCACAAATGGGACCGGTGGTCACACGCTTTGAAGTGGCATTGGCACCCGGTATCAAGGCAAGTAAAGTGACAGGTATTGCCAAAGACTTGGCGCGCTCGCTTTCTATGGCGTCAGTCCGTGTGGTGGAAGTGATTCCTGGCAAGCCGTATATTGGCATCGAAGTACCCAACCCGCAGCGACAAATGGTGCGACTGATTGAATTACTAAAAACTGAGGCATATCAAGACCCCGAGGGTCTTATTAGTATGGCGATGGGCAAAGACATTGCAGGTAGACCCATCATTGCTGACCTTGCCAAAGCGCCCCACATGCTAGTGGCAGGAACCACAGGGTCTGGTAAATCCGTCTTGGTCAACTCGCTACTATTATCCATGCTGCTAAAATACACCCCAAAGCAGCTTCGCTTAATCCTCATTGACCCAAAACAGCTAGAACTTGCTAACTACAATGACATACCGCATCTGCTTACCCCAGTAGTCACCGACATGACCCAAGCGGCTAGTAGTCTGTCTTGGAGTGTGGCAGAAATGGAACGTCGATATCAGCTCATGTCACTATTTAAAGTGCGTAAGCTTGACGAGTTTAATAAAAAAGTCATTGCCGCTGAACAAAATGGACAGCCCTTGCTTGACCCCCTATGGCGCCTCAATGACAGCGTAAGCCAAGATAAACCCCCCAAACTCACACCCTTACCACAAATTGTCATTGTTGCTGACGAGTTTGCTGACATGATTATGCAAGTAGGCAAACAAGCCGAAGAACTCATTACTCGCCTTGCCCAAAAATCACGGGCAGCAGGGATTCACTTGATTTTGGCAACCCAGCGCCCTTCAGTGGACGTGATTACGGGACTCATTAAAGCCAATATTCCCGTGCGTGCCGCGCTTCGCGTCAACTCAAAAGTAGACTCGCGCACTATCTTGGATGCAGGCGGGGCGGAGGATATGCTTGGACATGGTGATATGCTGTTTTTAGGCCCAGGGCAAATTGAACCCAATCGTGTGCATGGCGCTTTTATTAGCGACGCTGAGGTTAATCGTATTTGTGATGCTTGGCGCGAGCGTGGCGCCCCTGACTATATTGATAATATGTTTGATAACTTTGAATTAAGTTCGCCCTCAAGTGGCAGCGGCGACTCTGGTGCAAGTGCTAGCGGCGATGAAGACCCACTTTATGACGAGGTGGTGGCATTTGTACTAGAAACGCGCAAAGTATCAGCATCAAGCATTCAGCGTAAATTTAGCATAGGTTATAACCGCGCGGCACGCATTGTTGATGCCATGGAGGAAGCAGGCTTGGTGAGCGGTATGACCAAAAGCGGTAAGCGTGAACTGCTGATGTAAATAACCCAAATTAACAACACCATTCGTATACTTGTTATACCCATACCAAAAAAGGCATTAAATAATTAATGCCTTTTTTTAATATTTTAAGATGACACAGTGGTTAACGCTTTGGGAACTCTAGCGACCAATGGTTAACTAGTGGATAGCGGCGCTCACGCCCAAAAGCGCGGTGAGTGATTTTGGTACCAATAGCGGCTTGACGGCGTTTGTACTCATTGCGGTCAACCATAGTGAGTACTTTTTTGACCATGTCTTTATCATAACCTGCTTCAACAATCGCATCAAAACCAAAGTCGCGGTCGATATAGAGCTCCAATACTTTATCAAGCGTGTCATAATCGGGTAAGCTGTCTTGGTCTTTTTGGTCAGGGCGCAGTTCGGCAGAGGGTGCACGGGTAATGACACGCTCTGGAATCACAGGTGATTCTTCAAGGCGATTGCGGTAGTTGGCAAGGGCATAGACTTGGGTTTTGTACACATCTTTTAGCACATCAAACCCACCTGCCATATCACCATATAACGTGGCATAACCGACAGCCATTTCTGACTTATTGCCCGTGGTGAGCACCAGATGTCCAAATTTGTTGGACAATGCCATCAAAATCATACCGCGGGCGCGTGCTTGAATGTTTTCTTCGGTGGTGTCGGCAGTGGTGTTGCTAAACATTGGCTCAAGGGTATGGCGCATGCCTTCAACTGCTGCATGAATAGGACAAACTGTGTAAGAAACATTAAGACGCTGCGCTTGTGCTTGGGCATCTTGCAGGCTGATTTGCGAGGTGTACTCATAAGGCATCATCACCGCATAGACTTTATCTGCGCCTAGTGCGTCTACCGCTATACACAAGGTAAGTGCAGAATCAATACCGCCTGAAAGCCCAATCAATACCCCTTTAAAACCAGAATGGTTAACATAGTCCCGCAATCCAACCACCAAAGCTTGGTAGGTTTCGGCAATCTGGCTGAGTGCCAGAGGGGCTTTACGCTGTTCAGATAAAGTCACTTGCCCGCTTTGTTCATCTAGGCGCGCTACCACATACAGGGTATGCTGTAAAAAACGTGGGGCTTCTTGTACAATTTTACCTTGCGCATTGACCACCATTGAGCCGCCATCAAACACCAAGTCATCTTGACCACCCACACTATTGGCATACACAATAGGAATATGATGCTCGGTAGCACGGTTTTTTAGCAAAGTTTTACGCTGTTCTTGTTTGCTTTGCTCAAAAGGCGATGCGTTTAAGCTAATGATAATGTCAGCACCTTGCGCTTTGAGGGCGCGGATGGGTTCGTGTTGCCATAAGTCTTCACAAATAAGTAGCCCAATGGTAAGCCCTTGATAATCAAATAGCACTTGGTTGTGACCTGTTTGAAAATAGCGCCTTTCATCAAATACCCCATAATTGGGCAAACATTGCTTGTGATAAAAGCCCTTTTGTTGCCCATTATGGATAATCGCAACCGAGTTGAAGGTACCATTCGGGTCAATATGGGGGTAGCCTACCAACATGACGATATCTTTGACCCGATACAAAATCTCAAATGCCATTTTGATACGCGAGGCAAGGCTTGGGCGCAGCAAAAGGTCTTCAGGGGGATAACCCAGCAAAGACAACTCAGAAAAAACAATCAAATTGGCGCCTTTATCCCTGGCATCTTCGGCGAGTTGTACCATTTTTTTGGCATTACTGATCACGTCACCCACCACAAATTGCTGCTGGGCAATCGCGATTTTTAGCCCGCTAATGGGCTCGGCAGGCGTTGTGACATCAGAGTTTTGTGGTTGTTGAGAATGATCAGAGCTTTCAGGGGTTAAATCAGCTTGTGACATTAAAAAATCCTTAATAAAATTTGTGGTGGGGTTTTCCCTCTCGTTTTATGCGGCTTAATCGGTTTCTTAATATGGCCTAACACACAATTAAAATGTCAAATTACTAAGAAGAAACAGTATTGAAACGTACTTTATATTATATAGCTTTGCGTTTTGTTTACAATTCTTATCTTTAGACGCTATCATGAATAGGTAATTTGTTTTGCAAAATTGCGGCAAAAAATGGCATGATAGCAGCCAATAACCACAAGCAACCCTGTGACAAGGCGCTGCGAGTGTTCAGTAAACGCGCATTAGTAGCAAGCGCGCTGCGGTGGGTTGACAACATAGAGCAGCCACACCGCCATCAACCAACCACAAAAACGACCAATAGGTGAAACAAAATGTTTACAGTAATTTTTGTTGTGTTAGTGATTTTGGCATGCAGCTGGGTGGCAATGAAATGGATGTATCCTCGTCCGCCGCAAGGTTATTATGGCCCAAAACCTGGGGAGCGTACCGTGCCTCGCCAGTGCGATTATTGTCAGCATACTTTAGCAGAGTGGCGCGGGATTGTAGAAGGCGAGCGTTTTTTTTGTAACGATGATCACCAAAGCGATTTTCACGCGGGCAAGCAACATCATGCTCACAAGCCATCTTAGGCGGCTTTGTGCAAGCGCTGCAAGGCTTGATTCTTAGGTAAGTGTATTTACATCAGCAAGCATGGCATCAATCATTGCTTGTGCGGTGGCTTCGTTTTCTTGGTGCCGCTGCAAAGACTCCGATTTTTCATATAAGGTTAATGCACATAGCACCAGTAATTCCTCTTGGGGTAGCTGCGGTGCTTGGCTACGCACCTCTTGTACAAATTGGTTTACATAGCTGGCGGCACGCTGTAAGGCGGTTTCTTCGGACACGGGACAGTTGATGGTATAGCTACGCCCGTTAATTAAGATATCAACTTTTTTAGTGCTTTCAGCGGTTGCCATAGCGCGTTTCCTCAACTGATAATTAGGGATGAAATTAAAATATGGGTCAAAACCATAACCCAACCTTTAAAGCGTTGGTTGGTTAGTTTTCACTGTCAATTTTTGCCAAGCGCTCAAGCACCAACTTGGTGTGCTCTGCCGCTACGCGGTTTTTGTCAATAAGTTTTTGATTTTGGGTGGTACAAATTTGCAGCTGGTTTTGGGTATGTTCATACTCAGTACTCATTAAATGATGAGATTCTGCCAGCGATTGATAACGTTCTTCAAGCGATTGGTAGGCAACACTTTGTTGGTCAAGTTGTTGTTGTAGTGCCTGATTTTTTTGTCGCGCGTCGGCAAGTTCATCTTGTAGGGCGCCAAATTGTTCAGGAGAAATAGTGGGTTGTGCTTTTAGATAATTGAGCTCATTGCTAGTAGATTGGTACTTGTCACGTAGCTTGGTCAGGTGGGACTGTAATTGGGTCAGTTGGTCAATTAAAAGGCTCATGGTATGATGTCTAGTGGTTAAGCAGGTTTAAAGAGTCGCTGTTGGCGTGGTGTGGGGTGATGGCTATTTGGGTTGACCTGTGGCAGACTTGAGCCACTTGATAGCTTACAACCAAATTTAGCGGATCACATATATTCGTTTAACACTTTAATAATGCCACAACTGACCGCATTTAGGCTAGTGTTATCTTGATTTAAAAATAATTTTTTGCGTAAAAGGGTTAAAACGATGGATGATTATATTTCAGGCTGGCAAGATTGGTCACAGGCGCTCGCGGATTGGCAAGATGTGTCGATTAGTGAGCTGCACGGACTGATTACGGGCGTGCTGAGTGTTTGTGATGCGCCAACCCAAGCCGAGTGGCAGCTGCTACTATCTGAGCTTAGCTTCACTGAGCTTGAGCCGCAAGCGTTAGAACTGGTGGCTGAGGAAAGCGAGGACTTGGTGGCGACCTTAACGGATATCGAAGAAAGTTATCAGTTTTTGCCGCTGCTGCCCGATGATGAGCACCCATTGTATGAGCGCCTAATAGCGCTGCGTAACTGGTCAAACGGCTATATGACTGGTTTTGGCGTGACCGATAGCGCGCTACGTCCTGAAGAAAATAGCCTATTTAATGACTTAGCAAAGGTCTGTGCATTGCGCATTGATGAATTTGATGAGGCATTGCAGGGCAATGACAATGCAGAGGGCGAACTAGAATATATGGAGCTCTTAGAGTTTGTACGCATGATTCCTGTGAGCGTCACCCAAGGGCGGGTGCGAAAATCGGTTGCCAAATTACCGCTCATTGCAGGCTTTGCCATGAATGCGCCAACGGGTAAGGTGCCAAAGCAATCGGTAGAGGAACACTTAGATTTTATCGAAAACTTGTCAGAAGATGATGAGCTAGCGTGGCAGTCAGAAAAAGATGCCAATGATGACTTTGTTACCCACATGGTGATTGATGCCATGACAGGCAAAAAACCCTCATAATGCGTGACTTTTATTAAGCGCATCACTAGTTCAATCACTGATCAAACGTGACGCGCACTAAACGTGACATGCATTTAACAAAATATTGATAAAAAACTGTTACTTGGTTTGACCCATAGGAAATACACCATGCCACCCGTTTTAGACCCGTATGTCGCCAGCGGCGCTTTAGCTGTCACCGACTATCCTACCTCGACCTTGGGCTGGCTAGAAAAATTGATTGGCTTTAATACGGTCAGCCGTTTTTCCAACCAAGCGCTGATTACGTATGTGGCTAGTTATTGTCAAAGGCTCGGTTTGACGCCTTTTTTGACGTTTAATAGTGACCAAACCAAGGCAAATTTATTTGTGACCGTGGCTGCCGTAGGTGATATGTGCATTGAAGGGCAATGCAATGAACTCAGCGGTGGGTTTGTGCTATCGGGTCACACCGATGTGGTACCTGTGGATGGGCAAAAATGGGACACAGACCCCTTTGTGGCGACTATCAAACAAGATAAGGTATATGGGCGCGGTAGTTGTGACATGAAGGGGTATTTGGCGTGCTGCTTACAGCTGCTACCGCAGATTGTGCGTGCTGCGGAGGAAGGCAGGCTTTTAAAACCTATTCATTTGGCATTGTCATATGATGAAGAGGTGGGTTGTTTGGGTGTGCCGCTACTGTTGGCCGACCTAAAAGCGCGCGGCATTAACCCCGCTTACTGTATTGTGGGCGAGCCTACGATGATGAAAATGGTCACCGCGCACAAAGGTATATAGGTGTATCGCTGCCGAGTACACGGCAAGTCCGCGCATTCTTCTCTCGTGCCGCAAGGCGTCAATGCCATTAGTTATGCCAGCCAAATTATCAATTTTATTGATGAACTGGTGGTCAAACTTGCCAAGCGTCAAGACCAAGATTTTGCCTTTGATGTGCCTTATGCCACGCTATCGGTGGGTACAATTGAAGGCGGCACCGCGACCAATATTGTGCCTAATTTATGTGAATTTACCTTTGATTATCGAAACTTGCCTCACATGACCGAAGCAGACGCCATAGCGCCTATTCGCGCCTTTATCCAAACGCTTTTGCCGCGTATGCACGCCATTGATGAGCATACAGGCATTGAGCTGATTCGAGAAGAAAATGTGCCTGCGATGACCGATGCCGACAGCCAAGCACTACAGCAGCTAATAGAAGGCTTAGTTGCAGATAAATATCGCCACAAGGTAGCCTATGCCACAGAAGGCGGTTATTTTAGCCAAGCCAATATTCCCACCGTGATTTGTGGCCCAGGTGATATTGCCCATGCCCACAAGCCCAACGAGTTTGTGACGCTGCAGCAGCTAACCACGTGCGAGCAGTTTTTGCAGCAGATTTTGCAAGTATGCTGTGAGCCCACTGCAGGGCAAGCCCTAGCCAATGCGCTATCACCAACTGGTGCCAAAAACTGCTAACAAGCATTGAGTCACCCCAAATCAAGACACCCTAAGAAGAAGACCATGAGCCAACCCAACAATACTACCATTCCCTTAGCGCCAAAGTTAGCCCAAACAGTTTTTGCCGAGCGCCGCGCCAAATTTGCCGCAAAGCTCCCTGACCACAGTATCGCGATTTTGGCAACCGCCCCCACCCATATTCGCAATAATGACGCTGAATACCGCTACCGCGCCGATAGTAGCTTTTTTTATTTAACGGGCTTTGCAGAGCCTGAAGCGATGTTGCTACTCGAAAAAATCGATGGCAAGGTTCGTTATATCTTGTTTGTGAGAAAAAAAGACCCACTTAGAGAAATATGGGATGGCAAACGCGCGGGTATTGAAGGCGCCAAACAACTATATGGCGCCGATGACGCTTATGCCATGACTGAAGCAAACCAAAAAATTCCTGCCTATCTATTGGGAAAAAAGCACATTGTGGCGCGCCTAGACAGCGACCTGACCCAATGGCTTGCCCAAGCCAAACAGCTACAGCGGGGCGAAGGCGTGGTAGATACCATCACCAACATTGATCCTATTATCAATGAAATGCGCCTTATCAAAGACCCAGCAGAAATCACCCTGCTACATACCGCTGCCAAAATCAGTGCAGCAGGGCATATCCGCGCCATGCAAACTGTCAAACCGCATATGTATGAATACCAGCTAGAGGCAGAAGTCAATTATGTATTTGCCCAGCATGGCTGTGTCCCTGCCTATAACAGTATCGTGGCAGGCGGTGATAACGCCAATATCTTGCATTACGTTGAAAATGATCAACCGCTCAAAGATGGTGACTTGGTGATGATTGATGCAGGCGCCGAGTATCAGCACTACGCAGGCGATATCAGCCGAACTTTTCCTGTCAATGGCAAATTTAGTGACGTACAAAAACAAGTATATAACCTCGTTTTAGCTGCCAACATAGCCGCCATCAACAGCCTACGCGCAGGCAATCATGGCAAAATCCATCATGAAACGGCGATACAAGTTTTGACCCAAGGATTGGTAGCGTTGGGTATTTTGACAGGTGACGTGGATACCCTAATCCAAGAAAAAGCGTACCTGCCATTTTATATGCACGGTACAGGGCATTGGCTAGGCATGGATGTCCATGACGTGGGACGCTATAACGATGATGACAACACACCGCGCCGCTTAGAGGCGGGTATGGTGATTACTGTAGAGCCAGGGCTGTATTTTGCGCATGACAATGACCTCGTACCCGCTGCCTATCGTGGTATTGGTATTCGCATTGAAGACGATGTGGTGATTACCGAAGATGCGCCATTGGTACTAACAGCCGATGTGCCAAAAACCATCGAAGCGATTGAGCAATTGATGCAGAGCTGATGGCGCAAAAAGCCCGACTTATCGGGCTTTTTTTGTGTCTGGCTGTTTGGGGTAGTATGTTGGCTGTACTAGTGGGTGGCTCGATCAGTCATGAGATTGAGCGTGGGCTAGATGGTCAATTTTCTCATTGGGTAAATTGACCAACAAATGGATACGCTGAGATAATTGGCGCATCACTTGGCTAAACGCGGCTTTTTCTTCGGGGCTGTCAGCATTGACACTGTCGGTATCATTGATATG
>CALAPG010000317.1 GCA_937889485.1 uncultured Moraxella sp.
TCTTGTGGGGTTTTCCAATCTGCTTTTAAAACAATATCATGCCATGCTTCAAGTGGTGATTGAGCATCTTCATGCCCGCTTTGCGCCCAAAATGTTTTTAAGGTTCTCTTGGCAATCACCCGCATCATATATCTCTTAAAATATTATATTCCCAAAATGGGAATAAAGTAAAGATTAATCTTCGCCACTCACCGATGCCATTAGGTCGGCTTGGTGCTCACGCAGTAGGCTATCAAGCAGTTCATCCATATCGCCTTGCATGATGGCGTCAAGCTTATACAGGGTTAAGTTAATACGGTGGTCGGTCATGCGACCTTGCGGAAAGTTGTAGGTACGAATCCGCTCTGAGCGGTCACCACTGCCCACCAAATTACGGCGCATGTCGCTGGACGCATCGATTTGTTTTTGCACTTTTTCTTGCTGGATTTTGGACACTAGCATTTTCATGGCTTTGTCACGGTTGGCGTGTTGGCTACGTTCTTGCTGACATTCTACCACCGTGCCTGTTGGAATATGGGTGATACGCACGGCTGAGTCAGTTTTGTTGATGTGCTGACCCCCTGCCCCACTGGCGCGGTAGGTGTCAATGCGTAAGTCAGCAGGGTTTATCTCAACGGTATCATCAATCTCAATCTCTGGCATCACTGCCACCGTGCAAGCTGAAGTGTGTACCCGTCCTTGGCTTTCGGTCTCAGGCACGCGCTGCACGCGGTGGGCGCCACTTTCAAACTTTAAGCGACCATATACGCCCGTGCCTGACACACGGCTGATGATTTCTTTGTAGCCGCCATGCTCGCCTTCGTTTTCGGACAAGACTTCAACCGTCCAGCCTTGGGTCGCCGCATAACGCTCATACATACGAAACAAGTCACCGCTAAAAATTGCCGCTTCATCGCCGCCCGTCCCTGCCCGAATCTCTAAGAAGGCAGGTACTTTGTCGTTGGGGTCTTTGGGCAGCATCATGACGTTTAGCACGTCTTCAAGCGCATTGATAGTAGCTTTGGCAGCTTGGATTTCCTCTTGCGCCATTTCTTTCATATCAGGGTCGGACAACATTTCTTCGGCGGTTGCCAAGTCTTCTTCAGCACCGCGGTATCTCGCCCAAACATCCACCAATTCTGACAAATCACTGTGCTCAACCGACAATTCACGAAACTTTTTGTTGTCGCTCATGGTCTCAGGCTCGGATAATAAAGCGGTGACTTCCTCAAAACGATCAGACATTTGGTCAAGGCGAAAACGTAGGGATTCTTTCATAATTTCTTAACCGCAAAATAAAAAATGGCAAAATAAAGACGTCTATTTTGCCATAAAATGCACGAATTTGCATGGGTTTCGTAGGTTAAACTTTTTTGACCAAAACTGAACCTATCGAATAACCTGCTCCAAAAGAGCAGATCACGCCCAAATCGCCCGCTTGCATATTTTCTTGATGCTTGTGAAAAGCAATCATAGGACTGGCAGAACTGGTATTGGCGTATTCTGCAATCACCATAGGGGCGATGGATTTGTCAGCGTCTTTACCCACCACACTGCGTAAAATTAAATCAATCATATTGGCATTGGCTTGGTGCAGCCACATTTTTTTGACTTGGTCGGGTGCTATATGATTGTCTGCTAGATGCTCGCTAATGAGTTTGGACACGGCAGGACATACTTCACGAAACACTTTGCGTCCTTCTTGCAAGAACAATTTATCAGTTACAGGCTCTTTGATATCGGGATACATCGGCGTGCCCGCTGCCAAAAATTCACTGCGGTCTAAAAACCCATATTCGTTTTTGATATTGGTAGAAAACTGCGTAAATAGCTTACTGTCAATGATTTCGTAACCTTTTGGGGTGTCAACTTCTTCAATAATAGTGGCAGTGGCAACATCGCCAAAAATAAAATGGCTGTCACGGTTGCGCCAGTTGAGATGCGCTGAGGTGATTTCAATATTTAGCATGGCAACACGTTTGGCGACACCTGCACGGATTGTTCCTACGGCTTGAGCAATACCAAAAGTAGCCGCGCTACACGCCACGTTCATATCAAAGCCAAAACCACCTTTCATGCCAATGTGGTTTTGAATTTCGATAGCGATGGCGGGATAAACGCGCTGAAAATTTGAACATGCCACAATCACTGCATCAATGTCTTCGCCTGTTAACCCTGCTTGATCAAGCGCTTCGTTGAGGGCAGCCAACCCCATTTCTGCCATGATAGACATTTCTTCACCCAGCTTGCGGTAAGGAATGACAGGCGCCATAATCTCGGGGTCTAAAATACCTGATTTTTCCATCACATAACGTGATTTAATACCCGATACTTTTTCAATAAATTCTGCTGACGAGTGCTCGAGCGCTTTTTTGTGACCACTGGCAATTGACGCGGCATGTTCGGTATTGTAGCGGTCAACATATTGGTTAAAGGTTGCCACCAGCTCTTCATTGCTGATGCTATAAGGGGGGGTATATAATCCTGTGGCAGTAATACAAATACTCATTTTAGGATTCCTTTTCTAAATGCAAACAAGAAAATTAACAAACAAACGAATGACAATATAAGGGTTATTATGCCTTGAATTGCGGGATAATGCGATAACTTTGTTACAAAATATTTCTAATTCGTGGGGTATGGACGCATTATTGATATGTATGGGTATGATTGGTGGGCTAAATGCCATAAATTTGGTAAATCACCCACGCTAGTATCAAGTAGCATGGGGTTTGGCAAAACATTGATAGACCAACGCTGATAGACTAACGATTATCCTAGCCTACTTTAGTTGGGTATAACTAAAAGTTCAGTATGACTAAGTTAACTATGATCAAGAAGACAGTTTGGCAGCGGCTTTTTCTGCCGCTTCGACAGTTTGACGAATCAAGGTGTTAATGGTCATAGGGCCTACGCCGCCTGGCACAGGGGTGTACGCTGAAGCAATCGTCTCGATGCCGTCAAGTTCAATATCACCCACGCCGCCATTGTCAGTTGGGTGAAAACCTGCATCCACGACCACCGCACCTTGTTTGATCCAGTCTTTTTTGATGAGCTCAGGTTTGCCAACAGCGCCCACCACAATGTCGGCTTGTTTGATGATATCAGCCAAATTTTGGGTGCGTGAATGGCAAATAGTGACTGTACAATTGGCATTTAATAGCATCATTGCCATGGGTTTACCCAAAATTGCACTACGTCCCACCACGACCGCATGTTTGCCTGCGAGATCAATGCCATTTTTTTGTAACAAATACATGATACCTTGAGGGGTACAAGACCCGTAGGCAGGCTCATCCATTGCCATATGACCAAAACCCAGACAAGTTACCCCATCTACATCTTTGGCAAGGTCTATTGCATCAAAACAAGCACGCTCGTCAATTTGGGCAGGAACAGGGTGTTGTAGTAAGATACCATGAACGTTAGGATTGCTATTAAGCTCCTCAATTTTTGCCAATAATTGTGCGGTTGTGGTAGCGGCTGGCATCTCAACTTTTAATGAGTCCATCCCCACACGGCGACAAGCATTACCTTTCATTTTTACATAAGTGGCAGATGCGGGGTCATCGCCCACCAAAATAGTGGCTAAAATAGGGGTATGCTGTGTGATGGCTTTTATTTTTTCCACGCGTGCTTGGAGCTCAGTTTCCATTTGCTTGGCATATGCTTTGCCGTCTAGTAGCATTGCAGTCATAAAATTACCTTTGTATGTCTAGGTTAGTGAATATTTGCGCTATTTTAACTGATTTTATTTGATCTATAAAATACAAACTCAGCTTGTTTGTACCTACTGCGCATGAAAAAACGTAAATACCCATATATTTGAAAAAATATCTTGCACTTTTATTTTTTTTTGCTATGATAGCACACCTATATGAAATGGCTGGGTAGCACAGTGGCCATGCATCG
>CALAPG010000318.1 GCA_937889485.1 uncultured Moraxella sp.
TATGATCGCCGCGAAGTACTAACGCAACCAGTGTGGCGGTGCCTTCTTCGGTGGGATTACCTTCAACAATCAAGGTTTTGACTGTTTGGCTTAGTGCCAAGCCTAGGTGCTCGGCAACTTGCTCACACGTTGGCATGTCGGGGGTACTGACGTTTTGTTTTGGCTGGGTGGCAGCAGGGCGCTCGCTGGTGCAAATAGCTTCGGCAAGCTCGATATTGGCGGCATAATCTGAGCTATCTGAAAATACAATGTCATCTTCGCCGCTACCTGCGAGTACTTGAAACTCATGCGACGCAAAACCACCGATTGAGCCTGTGTCCGCTTGCACGGCTCTAAAGTCTAGCCCCAAACGGGTAAAGATGTTGGTATAAGCACGGTACATGTCATCATAGGTCAGCTGTAATGACGGCTGATCAATGTGAAATGAATAGGCGTCTTTCATGATAAATTCGCGTGAACGCATCACCCCAAAGCGCGGGCGGATTTCATCGCGAAACTTGGTTTGTATTTGGTAATAGCTAACAGGCAGCTGTTTATAGCTTTTTAGCAGGTTACGCGCGATGTCGGTAATGACTTCTTCATGCGTTGGCCCCAACACAAAATCGCGCTGATGACGGTCTTTAAAACGTAGCAATTCAGGGCCGTAAGCTTCCCAGCGCCCCGATTCTTGCCATAATTCAGCCGATTGTACCACTGGCATTAGTAACTCTTGGCAATGAATGGCATTCATCTCCTCACGAATCACTTTTTCTACTTTTTGCAAGGTTTTTAGACCCATTGGCAACCAAGTATAAAGCCCTGAGGCGGATTTACGGATAAACCCAGCGCGTAGCATCAATTGGCTTGAGATAATATCAGCATCGCTTGGGGTTTCTTTGAGGGTTGCAAAGGTAAATTGACTGGCTCGCATGGCACACCTTGTTAGTACGTTTTATAAACTGTTTATCTTATTTTATGCCACAGGGTGGCGCAATAGTTTTTTGGGTTTTCACCCGCTAAAAACCGATGAGGGGCGGTTACGCCGATGATTATAGGCTAATTTTGCGGTAGTGGTGCTATTAGATTGAAATTCTTATCAAAGATAACCATAAAAATGGGGGTGGCGCGTCTTTTATTAACCACTTTAATCCATATCTTTCATCAGCCACTTTAACCAACAACCTTTAGGAGAGGAGACATGACTCAGCCCAAGCCCCACCCCAATTTACCCAGCACCACCCAACCCAAAAAACCTCTCTCCTTTTGGCTTAGTATTTTTTTATTGGCGGTTATTGTTGTGGGTAGCTATGCAGGGTGGCAATGGCAACAAGCCCACCGACCTAAAGTTGAGGTACTCACCCGTGACGGTGTGGTAACACAGGTGCAAAGTTTAAATCGCCTACAAACGGTGGCTTATAATATTGACACGGTGATTACGAGCCAAAAGCAAGGCAACTGGTACGCGCTGTGGCAAGATGAACAAAAAGGGTTGTTTGTGGCGCATGGTCGGGTCACTGCAGGCATTGATTTAAGCCAGCTAAAACCCAGTGATGTACAAGTGAGTGACGATGGCAACATGGTCACGATTTTGCTGCCGCCTGCACAGATATTGGCGCATTATTTGGATAATATTGAAGTGTATGATATCCAAACAGGGGTTTTTGGTATGCTCAATGCTGACCCGCAAATTTTTAACCAAGCCCAAACGGCAGGTAAAAGCCAAGTACTCACCACCGCCTGTGAGACAGGCATCCTAAAAATTGCCAATGATAACGCCCAAAAACAAGTCAAAGCGCTGTTTGCCTTAGCCAATGTTCAAGTAACGGTTAACACCACGTTACCCAACAAATCTTGTGGTTAATCACAAGCCTTGTTATCGTAGCCATGATGAAGGCGCAAGATAGCGCCAACCAAACCCATATTTGGTATAGAAGGTATGAATAACGGGGTTTGTAGCCTACCTTATTGTATGAAATATTGCTAAAATTTATACATCAAACCATTATTTATTGGTACAAAACTTGTTGTGCCGATCATCATTGACCTAATCACTATGGCGCTTAATGACACCATAGCCGATTAATAACGCTTGGGAGAATTGACTAAATGGGTGCCACACCAGTCCTAGATGGTTTGAAAAAAGTCATGCGCATTGCTTTGGTCGGTATTCGTCCTAGTGACCAAGTCATAATCAAAGGGTATCTAAGGGTATTATTAAGGCTTGAAGCAGATCTTGAATGGGTATCTGCCAATCATCAGCAAATTGACTTATTTACTGAAGTTACGCAGCCCTTTAAAAAAGCGCTATCATAACAAAAAAAGCAGTCAG